>MNEG01000048.1:0-13366 GCA_001917585.1 Candidatus Rokubacteria bacterium 13_1_40CM_68_15 | reverse complement strand
CGGATGGAGGGCTCGAACCTCCATCTCGTTCACAACAAGCTCTCCGAGCTGCTGGCCTTCCGGCGCACGATCGCGCTGGCCCGCCACACGGGCTGCGCGATCTACTTCGTGCACACCTCGGCGCGCGAGGGCGTGGAGGCGATCCGCGAGGCTCGCGCTTCGGGCGCACCCGTCTACGGCGAGACGCTCCATCAGTACGCGTGCTTCAACGCCGAGTACTACAAGACCCCGCGCGGGTTCTGCTCGCACACCTATCCCTCGCTGAAGCTGCCCGAGGACCAGCAGGCCCTGTGGAGCGGGCTCCTCGGCGACGGTCTCTCCACGCTCGCCACCGACGAGTACCCGACCTCGCTGGCCCTCAAGCTCAAGGGCAAGACGATCGAGGACGTCACCGGCGGCAATCTCGGCGCCGAGGCACGGATGGGCATCGCGTGGACGGAGGGCGTGGTGAAGCGCGGCATGCCGCTGACGCGCTTCGCGGACATCACCTCGGCCAACGCCGCCCGCATCTTCGGCCTCTACCCACGCAAGGGCGCTCTCGCGGTCGGGAGTGACGCCGACATCGTGTTGATCGACCCGTCACTGAAGAAGGCGCTGGCCAGGGACGACTTCCACGTGAGCGACTACAGCCCGTGGGAGGGCTGGCAGATCGAGGGCTGGCCGGTGACGACGCTCCTGCGCGGCCGCGTGATGGTCGAGAACCGTCGGCTCGTCACCGACGATCGTGGCGGCCGACTCGTGCCGCGGAAGATCGAGTCCGCTGTGCTCGCGCGTCCCGTCTGCTGAGCGTCAGCGCCCTGGCTCGGACAGGCCGCCCACGTCGTCCTCGGCCGGCGGCGGCGTCGGTTCGTCGGCGACGAACCGGGCTGGACGCAGCCGCGTCCGGTTGACGGTCAGGCCGAAGACGTCGAAGCGGTTGTACGAGCCGACGACGTCGTGGAATTGCTTCGGCTCGACGGCGTCCGCGGTGTCGATGTCGGCGTAGAGCAGGCCCTCGTCGTCGCTCTTGCTGGCACTCACCGGCTCGCCCGTCGGCCCGATGACCATCGACACGCCGCGCGGCGTGTCGGCGAGGATCCGCGCGGCGTCGGGGGCGATGGCGCCGAGCTCGTCGCGCATCGCGGCATCCATGAAGCCGGATACGACGATCGTGAAGACCTTCGCCTCGAACGAATGCGCGCCGGCCCGGATGCGGATGGCCGCCGCGAGATCGTAGTTTCCGCCGCCCCGCGGATCGCGCGTCGGCCACACCGGCGGATACGTCGAGACGTGAACCTGCTCGCCCTCGGCCATCAGAGCGAAGCGGGCGAGCGGGTTGGTGTTCTCGCCGCAGATCAGGACGCCAATGCGGCCGAGCCGTGTCTCGTTCACCCGAAGACCGGCGCCGTCGCCATTGGCCCACGTCAGCTTCTCCCAGAACGTCGGCACGAGCTTGCGGTGGTGATTCAGCACGGCGCCGTCGTCGCCGATGAGGACGTTGGCGTTCCAGAGGCACCCCACGCTCTGCTCCGTCCCCTCGTTGAATCCGAGGGAGACGAAGACGCCCGCCCGGCGCGCCGTCGCGGCGATGCGGTCCAGCTCGGGCCCCGGGCAGCGCATGGCGTTGGCGGCGAGGCGCCGGAACCACCCGTGGTTGTGAATGGGCGCGGCCAGCGCGGACCACACCGGGAACGCGGGAATGTACGTCTCCGGGAAGGCGATGAGCTGGGCGCCGTGACGGGCCGCCTCGTCGATGAGGCTCTGCGTCTTGGCCACGGTCTTCTCGAGATCGAGGAAGACCGGCGCGGCGTGCGCCGCGGCCACGCGGTACGCCGGATACGCGACGGGCATCAGGCGCCCGCCTTCGGCCACGTCGTCTTGATCCAGTTCACGGTGGCCGAAGGATCGTTGTGGCCCTTGCCCGGCTTGGGCCAGCTCGTGGGAGCGGTCATCGCCGCCACCGGGATCGTGATGATCCGCTCGGGATCCCACACGGGGAACGGATAGTCGGGCAGGTTCTTGCTGAATCCGACCTTGACGTCTTTGAAGGCTCGATGGTCCTCGCGACGGATCGTCACCGTTCCCGCGGGCGCGGCGATGCTCGAGCCTTCCAGCTGTTTGATGATGGCCTCATCGTCCGGCCAGCCGCCGGTGGCCGCGCTCGCCTTCTCGACCGCGTTCTTGAACAGGTAGAGCCCGGTGTAGGCCGCCTCGGCCGCGTAGCTCGGATACTCCTTCCACCGCTGATGGTAGCGGTCGACGAACTGCTTGTTGCGGGGCGACTGGCTCGGCGACGGATAGGTGAAGTGGTAGTTCGAGTGCACACCGGCCAGCGCGCCCTCGGGATGGTCCTTGCCGATCGCGTGCGGCACCACGCCGAAGTTGATGTTGCCGGCGATCTTCGTCCGGGGCAGCAGCCCGTGCTGGAGCGCCTGCTTGTAGAAGGCGATGTACATGCCGCCCCACATGGCGGTGACCACGAGATCGGGCTTGGCCGCCTGGGTCTTGGCGATGTGGGCGCTGAACTCGGTGCTGCCGAGCGGCGCCCAGACCTCGGAGACGGTCTGCGCCTGCGGCAGCAGCTTCTCGCGCGCCGCCTCGAAGTGCATCTGGAACCAACGGCCGAACGCGTAATCGGGATGCACGAGCGCGATCCGGCGGACGTCGGGCCACGCGCGTGCGACGGCCATGGCCGTGGTCACACCGTCGGCGGAGAGGATGTTCGTCATGCCGAACAGGTATCTGGGATTCGGGACTTCGACTTCGAAGAGCCGGTCGATACAGCCCTCCGTCATGATGGTCAAGAGCTTGAGCTCCTCGACCACCGGCCCCACCGCGAGCTGGTTGTGGGCGGCGATGACGCCAGAGAAGTAGTCGATGCCCTCGGACAGCTTCATCCGCTTGACTTCCTTCACGGTTGCGTCGGGCCCGGCCGCTTCGTCGGCGGTGGTCGTCTCGATCTTCCGCTTGCCGAGGAGGCCGCCGGCGGCATTGATCTCCTCGGCGGCGAGCGTGTGGCCCTTGAGCGACGGCGCGCCCAGCACGGCGCCCGGCCCCGAGAGGATCGTGATGTGGCCGAACTTCACCGGCTTGTCGGGAATGCTCCCCTTGGCCGGCTCGTCGGCCGCCATCGCAGGTCCCGCCACGGGCAGGTCAGCCAGCGGTCCGCCCAGCGTCGCGGCACCCATGGTGACGCCGAGCCGAGCCAGGAACTCCCGTCGGTCGATCCCTGTCGTCATGCCGGCCTCCCCGGGCTCATGTCACGGCCACGGTAATGGTGTGAATGCGGTTGCGCCCGGCCGGCGGCTGGGTGCGGCCGTCGCAGTCGGTCGCGCGGGAGCCCAGCTCGTAGCGTCCGGAGCGCTCGAACGTCCACTGCGTCGCGAAACGCTGCCACGTCGGCGTCGGGCCCCGCGGATCGAGCGTCGCGTCGCGCCAGGTCGTCCCGCCGTCCGCAGTCACCTCGACGCGCGATACGGCGCGCGCGCTCCACGCCCAGCCGCTGACCTCCGAGGATCCGCACACGAGCTGCGCGCCATCAGCCGGCGTCACGATGACGGCCTGCACGTCGAGGTCGCGCACGGGCTCGCTGACCACCCGGCCGTTCACGGTGTGCCGGCGGTTGTAGAGCCGCGTGGTGAAGAGACTCTCGGGGCGGTGATCGGAAACGTGGATGCGCGAGAGCCACTTGACGGCGTTCGTGCCGAAGAAGCCGGGCACGAAGGCCCGTAAGGGAAAGCCGTGCTCGATCGAGAGCGGCGCGCCGTTCATCGCCCACGCGAGGAGGACGTCATGCCGCAGCGCGTGCTCGAGCGGGAGGTCCTTCACGTAATGGTCGCTGGTCACGCCGGCGAACGTGCCGAAGTCGGGCGCCTCCAGCCACACCGACCTCGCGTCCGCCTTCACGCGCGCCCGGGTCAGGACCTCGGCGAGCGGGACACCGCGCCAGGCGACATTGCCGACACGCCGGGTCGGCACGTCGGGCTCCACCGGGTTGCCGAAGCACTCGAGCACGGCGACGACGTCGCGAGCGGGCAGGCTGGTGACCTCGTGGTAGTCGAACACCAGCGGTTCCTCGACGAGACCGTCGATCACGAGTCGCCAGCTCCGGACGTCGACGTGGGCGATGCCCATGTGGGCGATCACGTACACGTCATCGGTCGGCGTGACTGCCGGCGCGAGGTTCGAGACGGGGACGAGCCGACGCACGGTCGTGGCCGGGTCCATCCTGACGGACGGCAGCGCCGACGTCGCGCGTTCCGGCGTCAAACGCTCCCCGTCCGCCAGGCGGCGCCGAGCATGCTCAGTCCCGTCAACAGCACACCAACGATCACCGCCTCGATGTGAACTCGACGCGCCTGGGCCCGCAGGAGCCGCGCCTCCGCGGGGTCCCGCACCGGCTCCGCACCACCGCTGGCCGTCTCGCGCGTCCCGCGCGCGGCCAGCTTCACTCACGTCTTCTCGCGGGCCTGCACCAGGCCAAGCGAGCCGAACCAGAACGGGACGAAGAGGAGCGCCAGCCAGCCTGGACTGACGCCGGCCGCGATGAGCACGACGGCCGCGACGACGCCGGCCGTCACCACGATCACGCCGGTGACGAAGCGCCGTCGCTGACCACCCGGCGTGATGTTGGCGAGACGTGGCCGTATGGCCATCAGAACAACGCGATCGGGTTCACCGGCGAGCCAGTCGTCGCCTGCAGGCGCAGAGGCGCGATGGTCAGCATGAACTCCCAGCGTCCGCGCGCCTGACAGGCAGCGGCCAGGTCCTCCAGGTTGCCGTTGTCGATCAGCCAGAGACCCATGGCCACGAGGGACACGATGTGGAGCGCATTGCCCAGACGCGGATAGGGCAGCGGGGACACGTCGTTGTGGGTATCGGTGCCGAGCATCGCCACGCCACGCTCCCGGAACCACGGCGCGCACGCGACGTGGGCGGCCGGTGACCCATCCTTCAGTGGATTCCGCGGGCCGTGCTCGAGGCGGCGGCCGTAATAGCCGGTGCGGATCAGGAGGATGTCTCCCGGCTCGACGCGGACGCCCTGGGCCTTCTCGGCCGCGTCAAGGTCTTCGGGCATCACGCCCTCGCCCGATTGCAGCCAGCGGCCTTTCAGCGCGGCGATGTCGAGCAGGACGCCACGGCTCACCACGCCGTCGTGGAGCAGCTCGACGGCTTCGACCTGCGCGCCCTCGCGCGACGTGATCAGGTTGCAGGAGCGGCCGTTATAGATCCTTCCCTTCCAGAAGTAATGGGCGGGCGTGTCGACGTGCGTGATCGTGTAGCCGTGGAAGACCATGCCGATGAATTCAGAGGCGCCGCGTCGCTCGAGCACGCGCTCCGACGAGCAGGTATCGCGGCCCTCTCCGCTGTCCACCATGAACCGCATCGGCTGGAACGTCGTGTCGGCCGTGATATCCGTCGCGATCGGGCGGGCGCACGTCACCGGGACGCCGTCCTGGACGAGCCGGGCGGCCTGCACGCGCTTGGCCGGCGTGATCAAGTTCAGGGTGCCGAGCTGATCGTCGGCCCCCCAGCGCCTCCAGTTGCTGAGACTGTCCATCATCTTGACGACGTCGCTCTCGGTCAGCGTCTGGCTCATGGCCGGTGACTATACACGATGGCACCAGCGTTGCTCCTTGCATCGGATCGTGAAGAAGACCGCCCGTCGCTCGAAACGGCCGGCACACGACACGCCGACGCTCAGCCCGCGCCGAAGCGTCACCAAGGTGAGCCCGATGCCGCCGGACAAGCGTCCACGTGGGGACTACGACCCCGGGGTTCCGCGACCAAAGACGCCCAGCCCATGGGTGGATGAGGGCGAACCCGAAGTCAACGGCTGACTGACCCTTTGACACCACCGACCGCTTGCGCCATGCTTCCCGAGACCGTGGCCTGGACACCACCACCTCCGCGCTCCGCGCATCCTTATTACATGCACGATGCCATCTACGCGCAGCCCGGCGCACTGCGCCTGCTCATGCGCGGCAACGAGGACGCGCTCGCCGGCGCCGCTGCCCGTCTGAAGACGATGGAACGCGTGATCCTCTGTGGCATCGGCACGTCCTGGCACGCGACGCTGGTCGGCGAGCTATTGCTCGGCCACGTCGGCCGACTCGGCCACCGCGTCCGCGCATTTCATTCGTTCGAGTTCAAGAACTACTGGCCGGAGCCCGACAATCGCACGGGCGCGATCGTCGTCAGTCACCGCGGCACCAAGCGCTACTCCCTGGAGGCGCTGGCCAAGGCCAAGGGAACGGCCGGCGTGGGCGTCGTCATCACCGGCAAGGGCAGCGGCGACGGCCTCGCCATCGCGGACTACACGTTGCGGACGATCGAGCAGGAGTCATCGGCTGCGCACACGATCAGCTACACGTGCGCGATGACGCTGCTGGCAGCGCTGGCGGCCGAGATCGGCGGCGCCGACAGCGTGCGCCGCGAGCTCGATCACGTGCCCGACCAGCTCGCCACCTTGCTCGGCCAGGAGGACTGGGATGGCCTGGCCCGGCGCTTCGCCGACAGGAAGCAATACTGGTTCGTCGGCGGAGGCCCGAACACTGCGACAGCGTACGAAGCGGCGCTCAAGATGAACGAGGCGAACCACAGCAAGACCGTCGGCTACAACTGCGAACAGTTCCTGCACGGGCCGTGGTCCGGCGTCGATCCGGACGACGTCGTCTTCCTGATCGCCCCGCCCGGCCCGTCCTACGAGCGCTGCCTGAACGCCGCCCGCGTGACCAGGGAGATCGGTGCGCCGATCGTGGCACTCGTGCGGGAGGACGACCGCGACATCGCGGCGCTGGCGGCTGAGACCATCGCACTGCCCGTCATCGACGAGCTGCTCTCTCCGATTCTCAGCGTCGTGCCGCTTCAGCTCTTCACCTATCATCTCGCCCTCAGCCGGGGCGTGAATCCGGACACGATGCGCGCCGACCAGCCCGCCCACGGCCGCGCCCGCGGGGTGCTCTCGCTCTGACCCCACCTGCTGGGGGGATTGCCGTTCCTACCGGCTGCGGAATTGCAGCAGTCAAGCGTCGTGCCGGAACATGTCCAACCTCGGGCCCAGAGCATTCGCCTGACCGAGGCGACCGTACGCCTCGCTGAAAATCTTGCCACGCGCTTCGGCGTCACCGTGCAAGAGCTTATCGAGGCGCTGTTGCTCGAGTGCGCCGGGGAGAGCCCGTCGGAGGCACCTTCGCTGCCCCGGGTAGATGGCACGGCCCGCGTGATCGACCTCGACCAGGCCCGCCAGCAGAGGGTCCGGCGGCGCTGATCGGCCGTTAGAAGTACGCCAGCAGTCTCCCGCAGGCGATGGTGCTCGTCCACAGCACCAGCGAGGCGACGGCCGCAGCCTTGGCCGCCGGTGGCGTCGCGGTCGCAACATCCCACCCGGTCACGGTGCGAAACGGCCATCGATGAAAGATGGCGGCGTTCAAGCAGCCGGCCGCGATCAGCGCGAGCTTGATACGGAAGACCGGGCTCGCACCGAACTCGGTGGCGTGCGCTGTGAACATCAGCGTCCCGGTCAGCGCCATCAGCCCGAGGCCGGCGCGCGCCCACGGAAGCAGGTGCCGGGCGAGCGCGGCGACGGGAACGCCACGCGAGAGCCCGAGCAGCCGCAGGTCGAACATCGCGGCGGCGCCCACGAGCAGCACGATCCCCGCGATGTGGGCGATCTCGACAGCGGGGTACAGCCAGAGCCACTGGCGCATGGCGTGAGCGAGGCTAGAGGACTCGAGCCACGCGAGCCAGCCGGTCGGCGAATGCGTCAACGCAGCTCGACGGTCTTGGTGCCGATGGTGATCCGCTCGGCCCGCATCTCAGCGGCGTCGGTGCGATTCGGATAGCCGACGACGGTGGCCTCGGTGCCGACGCTCAGCTCCTTTGCCGTCAGGCCCCGCCGTTCCATCCGCGATGGCGGCGCGAGCACGACGGTCCACGTCTTGCCGGGAGCCTCCAGACGAAGGTGGCCGTGCGGATGCTCGTAGCCGGATTCGCGGATGACCCCCGTCAGCGTCAACTCGTTGCTGTTGTCGTAGCCGCTCCAGCCGTGATGGGCTCTGCTCTGAGTGGCGGCGAGCAGAAGCGAGAGGACGAGAGCAACTGTCGCGATCGTGCGCATGAACGAGCCTCCCGGGGCCCAGGGTAGCAGGCCCGGGAGGCTCCCGCGCGCGGACGCGCTAACCGGCGAACTTGTCGGGGAACTGCTTCACGATCGCCTCGGCCAGCGGGTCGGCGATCATTTGCATGTGGCCGGCGGCCGTGCGGAGCGCCGCATAGGCCTTCTCGGAATCCTTGGCCGCCTGGGCGTCGATCACGGTCTTGAGCGTCACGACGTGATGCTTCACGAGGTCGGCCACCACCGACTTGGGCAGGTTCGGGTTGGCCGACTGGAGGAACGCGCCGAAGTCCTGACTGTAGCCGACGAGATCGTTCACTGCCTTGTCGGCCTTGGCGCGGTCATTGGCGGCGACACCCATGGTGTAGTCGACGGCGAAGCCGATGTGCTTGCGCCACAGCGGCAGGAACGCCTGCTCGGCATCGCTGCCATACACGGAGCCAATCGCCTTGGCGATGGCGACGGAATTCTGATCGAGCGCGGCCGCCGCGGCCTTGAAGTCGGCGTCGCGACCGCCCAGCGCCGCGCCCGTCGCGGCTCCAGCCAGCCACACGTGCTCGGCGAACAGGTTGTTGAGCGTCGTCCTGAGCGCGGCCGCCTTGGTGCCCGACGACGACATGCTCGGCGACGCCATCGCCATCGCGTCGTGCGAGGCCATGCTCTGGCTGCAGCCCGCGCCGACGAACGCCGCGATGCCGGCGATCCCCACCAGGGTCTTGAACGAAGCCGTCATCTCTTTGGCCCTCCTTTGATCAGTTGACCTTCACTTCGCCACGCATGTGCTGGTGCCGCCTGCAGAAGTAGGTGTAGGTGCCGGGCGTCGGGAAATCCGCGCTCGCCGTCGCGCCCTGGCCGCCGAGCGCGAGGTCGAAGCCGCCGGCGGGCTTGGCGGGAACGCCGGCCGTCACGGTGTGCTCGATCTCGTCGTGGTTCGTCCACGTCACTCGCGTACCGGCGTTGACGGCGATCGTGCCGGGGCGGAACTGGAAGAGCTGAACGTTGATGCCGGTCGCCGCGTCGGCCGCCGTCGTTGCCGCCGCCACGGCGATGGCCCAGCCGATCGCCACACCCGTGAGCTTCATGGGCACCTCCTGCCCGTGTTTACGGGTCAGGGGGCGATTCGGATTCGCAGCTGCGACTGGCTAGGTCTGAGGCGGAGAGTCGGGACGCGGCCCGCGACCGCGGCGCCGCCGACGGCGGCGGCTCGGACTGTCGGGTGCTGCTGGCGCCGCCGGCGCCGCCGGCGGATGGGGCGCCTGCGAGGGACGCGGCGCATGGCCCGCGCCGCCCCGCCAGGCGGGCGCGTCGCTCCTCGGCGTATCGCCGACGCTCCTCGGCCGTGGGCATGATCTCGGTGACGAAGACGTCGTCGTCGGCCCACGTCACGGGAATTTTCTGACCGATGAACTTCTCGATCGCTTCGATCCGCAGCGCGCTCGCCTCGTCCACGACGCTGATCGCCTTGCCCCCGGCGCCGGCGCGGGCCGTGCGGCCGATGCGGTGGACGTAATCCTCGGCGTCGTCGGGCAGGTCCCAGTTCACGACGTGACTGACCGCCTCGATGTGCAATCCGCGCGAGGCGACGTCGGTCGCCACCAGCACGGGCAGGCGCCCCTCCTTGAAGTCGTTGAGAATGCGCAGCCGCTTCTTCTGATCCACGTCACCGGTGAGGGCACGCGCCTCCCAGCCGTTGCGGCCCAAACGGTCCTCGAGCCGGCGCGCCTCCTCGCGCGTGTTCGAGAAAATCAGGATGCGATCGCCGCCCTCGCGCCTGAGCAACCCGAGCAGGAGCTTGAACTTCTCGTCACGCCCCACGTGATAGAGGCTCTGTTCCACGCGCTCGGCCGTCTTCTGCTGGGGGGTGATGGAGATCTGGGTCGGGTTGTTCATGAACTCCCACGTCAGCTCGAGGACACGGAACGAGAGCGTGGCCGAGAAGAGGAACGATTGCCGCTGTTCGGCCGCAGGCAAGCGGCGGAGGATGAAGCGCAGGTCGGCGATGAAGCCCATGTCGAACATGCGGTCGGCTTCGTCCACGACCAGCACCTCGACGCGCCGGGGGCCCCACACGTGCTGCTTGAGATAGTCGATGAGACGACCGGGCGTGCCGATGAGCACGTCACAGCCCTCGCGCAGGGTGTCGCGCTGCTTGGCGTAGTCGATGCCGCCGTACACCGCGTGGATCTTGAACGGCGTGAAGCGGCCGAGCTGGTGCGCGTCGGCCTCGATCTGCACGACCAGCTCGCGCGTGGGCGCGATGACGAGCACGCGCGGCGCCGCCGCGCCGCCGGGCGTCGCGCGCTCGGGCGTGCGGAGCAGGCGCGTGAAGGCGGCGATCAAGAACGCGGCCGTCTTCCCGGTACCGGTCTGCGACTGGCCGGCCACGTCCTTACCCTTGAGGGCCAGTGGCAGTGTGGCTTCCTGGATCGGCGTGGCCGCGACAAAGCCGACGTCGCGGATGCCCTGCATGACCGGCTCGGGAAGATTCAGCGTCGCGAAGTCCATCGCGCTAGGCCGGTGTCTCCTCGGCGACGGGCACCGGTTTGGCCTTGCGCCCGAAAATGCGAGCACAGACGATCCCCACCTCGTAGAGGATGATGAGGGGCCCCGCCATCAACGTCTGGTTGAACGCGTCCGGCGTCGGCGTCAGCACGGCGCCCGCGATGAAGGCGCCCAGGATCGCGTACTTGCGGTTCTTGGCCAGCACCTTTGCGGTGACGAGGCCCATGCGGGCGGCCAGCGTGAGCGCCAGCGGAAGCTCGAAGACGAGACCGAAGGCGAGCGTGAACTTCAGGAGGAAGTCGATGTAGCTGCCCACCGAGATCATCGGCTGCAGCCCGGGTCGCGCGTAGGAGAGCAGGAACTGGATGGCGTAGGGAGTGACCACGAAGAGCGAAAAGGCGCCGCCCAGCATGAACAGGAGCGAGCCGATCACGACAAACGGCATGGCGTACTTCTTTTCGTGGTGATAGAGGCCCGGCGAGATGAAACGCCACACCTCCCACAGGATGCCGGGCGAGGCGATGAAGAGCCCAGCGATGAGCGCGACCTTCATCTGCACCCAGAAGGCCTCCGTCACGGCGAGGAAGACGAGGGTGTTCCCGGTCGCCTGGATCGGCTTGGCGAGGTAGTCCGTCAGCCGCTGGCTGAGCGGGAGCGCGATGGCGAGGCCGATCAGGAGCGCCACCAGGCTGCGCACGATGCGGACCCGCAACTCACCCAGGTGCTCCATGAACGACATCTTGTCGGGAGCGATCGGGCTCATCCTCCTACCACCGCTCGACGAAGTGCCGCAGGGCGCCGACGCCCCGGCCGGCCGGGAAGCCCTCGCGGATGGCGGCCGTCACGTACGCCTTACCCTCGACGATCGCATCACGCAGCGGCCGCCCACGAGCGAGTCCGGCGGCGATAGCGGAGGAGTAGGTGCAGCCGGTGCCGTGCGTGTTCGGCGAGTCGAGCTTGGCGGCGGGAAAGCGCGTGACGTCGCGGCCGTCCCAGAGAATGTCGGTCGCCGAGTCCTGGAGGTGGCCGCCCTTCACCAGCACGGCGCGTGGTCCCAGCACGAGGATGCGCCGGGCCGCCTCGATCATGGCGCGCTCGTCGCCGACCGTCATGTCGGCGAGCGCGGCCGCCTCGGGAAGGTTGGGCGTGACGAGATCGGCCAGGGGCAGCATCGACTTCATCAGCGCCGCGCGCGCCGCCGGCTCCAGCAAGGGATCGCCCGACTTCGCGATCATCACGGGATCGAGCACGACCGCGCCGTGGCGGTGGGCGTCGAGCCGCGCGGCGACCGCCTCGATGATCGGCGCCGTCGACAGCATTCCGACCTTGATGGCGTCGGCACCGAAGTCCGAGAGAACGGAATCGATCTGCCGGACCACGAACTCGGGCGGGACGTTGAACACGCCCTGCACACCCAGCGAGTTCTGGGCCGTGACGGCGGTGATGACGGCCATGCCGAAGACGCGAAACGCGGAGAACGTCTTGAGGTCGGCCTGGATGCCGGCGCCGCCGCCGGAATCCGACCCGGCGATGGTCAGCGCCTTCACGATACTCATAACCTCAAGCAGTATACGTGCCGTGGCGCGCCGGCTCAAACCGGCGCCGCGTATCGTACCGGCAGCGTGACCGCGACGGGGCCCGATCGGATCACGCCGGAATGACCACCGTGAATTCGCCGCGAACGACGCCCGCCTGGAGACGCTCGAGGTGCGCGGCGGCCGGTGCGCACACGATCTCCTCGAACTGCTTGGTGAGCTCGCGCGCCACGACGATCTCGCGCTCGCCGAAGACCTCGATGATGGCGCCAAGCGTGGCCGCGATCCGATGCGGCGACTCGTAGAGCACGATCGTCGTCTCCAGATCGGCGAGGGCTTTCAGCCGGTTGACCCGGCGGCCCGGCTTGATCGGTAGGAAGCCTTCGAAGACGAAGCGGTCGGCGGGAAGGCCGGCCGCCGAGAGCGCCGCGACCACGGCGCTCGGGCCGGGCACCGGAACGACCGGTACCCCGGCAGCGCGCGCCTCGCGCACGAGCAGGAAGCCGGGATCCGAGATGGTGGGCGTGCCCGCGTCGGTGACGAGCGCGATCGATTTTCCTTCCGTCAGCTGGCGCACCAGCTGCGGCCCCTTCACGCGCTTGTTGTGCTCGTAGTAGCTGGTGGTCGGCGTGCCGATCTCGTGACGGGT
Organism: Candidatus Rokubacteria bacterium 13_1_40CM_68_15; assembly: GCA_001917585.1. Lineage (GTDB taxonomy): Bacteria > Methylomirabilota > Methylomirabilia > Rokubacteriales > CSP1-6 > 40CM-68-15. The sequence goes on along the minus strand of MNEG01000048.1, from coordinate 585 downwards.
TAACAAGATTCGCGTGTGCCGGGTGTCCTCGCAGGCGACCAGGTCGACCTCTCGCAGCACACGGAGCGCGCGCAGGGTCACGTCCTCGAGGTTACCGATCGGCGTGGCGACGACGAAGAGGGTGCCGGGCGCGGACGTCAGGCTACGCCGACTGTTCCTTGGCTTCCGACACGAGGATCGGCTGCTCGTGGCTCAGGATCACTTCGCGGGTGATCACGCACTCCTTGAGCCCCTGGATCGAGGGCAGCTCGTACATGATCTCGAGCATCACCTCTTCCAGAATGGCGCGGAGCCCGCGGGCGCCGGTGCCCCGCTTGAGCGCTTCCTTGGCGATGGCGGCGACGGCGTCGTCGGTGAACTTGAGCCGCACCTTCTCGAGGTCGAAGTACTTCTGGTACTGCTTGATGATCGCGTTCTTCGGCTCCTTGAGGATGCGCACCAGCGCCTGCTCGTCGAGGTCATGCAGCGTCGCGATGACGGGGAGCCGACCCACGAACTCGGGGATGAGGCCGTACTTGAGCAGGTCCTCGGGCTGGATCATGGCCAGGAGATCGCCGACTCGCCGGTCCTCCCGGCTCTTGATCT
>MNEG01000125.1:3729-41074 GCA_001917585.1 Candidatus Rokubacteria bacterium 13_1_40CM_68_15 | reverse complement strand
AACGAGCGCGCCAGACTTGCCGCTGGCGCCGGCGGCCAGATGCCGGCGCTCGAGCAGCACGACGTTGCGGACCCCCAGTGCGGCGAGGTGAAACGCCGTGCTGGCGCCGACCACGCCCCCGCCCACGATGATGACGTCCGCCGACGTCATGGCCGGGATTGTGGCACGGTGCGGCCCCGCTTGACAGGCGGCGCCGTCAACCCCCATATAGGCGCACCCAAGGAGGCATCCATGACTGGCATGACCCGACGGGAGCTTATCACCGGCGCCGCCGCCGCCACCGCTGGCGCCGTCGCCGTGCTGCCCAGACCCGCGCGGGCCCAGACCACGCAGAAGCGCGAGCTGATCGTCGCCCAGGGCGGCGACATCGCGTTCTTCGACCCCCACATGAGCACATCGTCCAACGACATCCGCGTCTCGTTCAACGTCTACGACAACCTCACGAGCCGGCATCCCGACGGCAAGCTTTACCCGGGGCTCGCGACCGAGTGGAAGCTGACGGCGCCGACGACCTGGACGTTCAAGCTGCGCCCGGGTGTGAAGTTCCACAACGGCGATCCGTTCTCGTCGTCCGACGTGAAGTCGAGCATCGAGCGCACGTACGATCCCGCCGCCAAGACGCGCGTGAGCACCGTCTTCTCGACGGTGGATCGCATCGAAGCGCCCGATCCGGGCACGGTCGTCTTCCACACCAAGAAGCCGGACCCGCTGCTCCCGGCGCGGCTCGCGTTCTACGGCGGCCAGATCGTCCCCGAGAAGTACCTGAAGTCGCTTGGGCCCGACACGTTCAACCAGAAGCCGGTCGGCACCGGCCCGATCCGCTTCGTGTCGTGGACCAAGGACGACAAGGCGGTGCTGGAGGCGAACCCCGACTACTGGGGCGGCAAGATCGACGTGGACCGCCTGATCGTTCGCGCGATCCCGGAAACGGCGCCGCGGGTCGCCGCCCTGCTCAAGGGCGAGGTGGACGCGATCACGCAGCTGGCGCCCGACCACGGCGATCGCGTGAACGCCAACCCGACCACCCGCATGATCGGCGCGCTCTACGCCGGCCTCTACGTGCTGGCCGTGAACAGCAAGGTGAAGCCGCTCGACAACCCGCTGGTCAAGCAGGCGCTCTCCCTCGGCATCGACCGGGACATCATCGTCAAGGAGCTGTGGCGCGGGCGCGGTATCGTTCCCAACTCGATGATCGCCAAGGGCGACAACCACTTCGACGCCTCGCTGCCCCCCCTCAAGTACGACGCCAGGGAAGCGCGCGACCGGCTCCGGAAGGCCGGCTACAAGGGCGAGGAGATCGTCATCGAGACCACCGTCGGCTACACGGCCAACGACAAGTCGATGTCGGAGGCCATCCAGGCCATGTGGCGCGACATCGGCGTCAACGCCAAGGTGGAGCAGATCGAGTACTCGGTGCGCGCCCAGAAGCTGCGCGACAAGAGCTTCAAGGGGCTGTGGTGGTCGGATCCGACGTCCACGCTCTCGGACCCCGACGGGATGTTCTGGCGGCTGCTCGGCCCCGGCGGTCCCCAGGATTACTGGCGCCATGCGCGCTTCGACGAGCTCGGCGACGCCGCGCGCTTCTCGGTGGACGAGAAGTTCCGCGCCCAGGCCTACAAGGAGATGACCCAGATCTTCCTCGAGCACTTCCCGTGGGTGCCCGTCATCCAGCCTTACGAGGACTACGGCATCCAGAAGTACGTGGAATGGACGCCGAACCCCAACCAGCAGTTCGAGATCCGGCGCTTCAACTTCAGGTTCCGCCGCACGTAGACATTGTCGCGGGATCCGCGTGCCCGGCTTGACCCGTAGGCGGTTCGAGCGAGGCACGCGCGGCTCCATCGCGCCCGTTCACGGCGATGCGTGAAGCTCTTCTCTTCGGCGGCCGGCGCCTTGCGCGAGCGGGGGTCGCGCTGTGGCTGGTCTCCACGGTCGTCTTCGTGGTGATGCGGCTCAGTGGCGACCCCGTTCCGCTGCTGCTGCCGCCCGACGCCCCGCGGAGCGAAATTTTTCGGGTGCGGGCCGAGCTGGGCCTCGACCGGCCCCTGCCCGTCCAGTACGCGACGTTTCTCGGCAACGTCGCCCGCGGTGATTTCGGGCGCTCGATTCACTTCCGAACGCCCGCCCTCGCCGTCGTGCTCGACTATCTGCCGGCGACCGTCCAGCTCGGCTTGACGGCGTTCCTCCTGGCCGTGGCGGTCGCGGTGCCCATCGGGGTGGTGTCGGCGGTCCATCGCAACTCGCCGCTCGATCACGCCGCGATGGCGGTGGCCCTGGTCGGGCAGTCGGCGCCCACGTTCTTCCTCGGCATCCTCTTCATCTTGCTCGTGTCGCTGAAGGCCGGGCTCCTGCCCACGGGCGGACGCGGCGACTGGCACTACCTGATCCTGCCCGCGCTCACGCTCGGCATCTTCGCCATGGCGTCGATCGCCCGGCTCACCCGCTCGGCCGTGCTCGAGGTGCTGCGCACGGACTACGTCCGCACCGCGCGCGCCAAGGGCTTGTCGGAGACGCTGGTGGTCGCCAAGCACACCTTGAAGAACGCGGCGGTGCCGATCGTGACGATCACCGGGCTCCAGTTCGGCGTGCTGCTCGGCGGCGCGGTCGTGACCGAGACCGTGTTCGCCTGGCCCGGGATGGGCCGCCTGGCCATCCAGTCGATCTACAACCGCGACTACCCGGTCGTGCAGTGCGTCGTCTTCATCTCGGCCGCCCTCTTCGTCGTCATCAACTTCGCCGTCGACATGCTCTATGGCGTCCTCGATCCCCGCATCCGCGCCCGCTGACCTCGTCGTCGCCGCGACGCTCGCGCGGCCGCGCGAGCGTCAGCGCACCGCGCGGCTCGTCGTCGCGGGCGGCGCCTTCGTCCTCGCGCTGGCGCTGGTCGCGGTGGCCGCGCCGTGGCTGGCGCCGCAGGATCCCGAGCGGACGTCGCTACGCGTGCGGCTCGTCGCGCCGACCCTGGAAGCCACCGACGGCCGAGCTCACGCCCTCGGCACCGACCATCTCGGGCGCGACGTGCTCTCCCGGGTGATCTACGGGGCCCGCGTGTCGCTCATCGTCGGCTTCGCCGCCGTCGTGGTGGGCGGGCTGGTCGGCTCGGCGCTCGGTGTGATCGCCGGCTTCCGGCGTGGCTGGCTCGACACCGTGATCATGACGCTCGCCGACGCCCAGCTCGCCTTCCCGTTCATCCTCCTCGCCATCGGCATCATCGCGGTGCTCGGGCCGAGCTTTCCCACGCTGATCCTCGTCATCGGGCTCTCGGGGTGGGTCTCCTACGCGCGCGTCCTCCGCTCGCAGGTGCTCGGGCTCCGCACGCGGGAGTTCGTGGACGCCGTCCAGGCCCTCGGCGGCTCGGCCGCGCGCGTGGTGCTGCGTCACATCGTGCCGAACGTCCTCAGTAGCCTGATCGTGATCGCGACGCTCGAGCTGGCCCGAGCCATCGTCCTGGAGGCGACGCTGTCGTTCCTCGGGCTCGGCATCCAGCCACCCACTCCTTCGTGGGGCGGAATGATCTACGAAGGCCGCGAGTATCTCGACAGCGCGTGGTGGATCTCGACGTGGCCGGGGCTCGTGCTGATGGCGACGTCGCTCGTGGTGAGCCGCACCGGCGACTGGCTGCGCGACCTGCTCGATCCGACCCTGCGCGGGGAGTGAGACGCGGCTGGCGACGAGAAGGATGGCTTGCTGACGACGATAGACTGCGGTCAAGGGCTCGATGTTGGGCACAGCCCGGTGGGGGCCGTGGGAGGAGATCGTTGACGAGCCGCCACCCGGTCGTGTTCCTGGTCGACGTGGACAACACGCTGATCGACAACGATCGCATCGCGGCCGATCTCAAGCGGTACCTCACGCGCACGGTGGGCCGCGAATGCCAGGAGCGCTACTGGGCGATTTTCGAGGAGCTGCGGGCCGAGCTGGGCTACGCAGACTATCTGGGCGCGCTGCAGCGGTATCGGGTCGAACATCCGCGCGATCCGCGGGTGCTGACCGTCTCATCCTTCATGGTCGACTACCCGTTCGCGAACCGGCTCTACCCGAGCTCCCTCGACGTGCTCGAGCGCTTCCGCGCCTGGGGAACGACGGTCATCCTCTCGGATGGCGACGCGGTGTTTCAGCCGCGCAAGATCGAGCGCTCGGGATTGCAGCAAGCCGTGGACGGGAACGTGTTGATCTACATCCACAAGGAGCGTGAGCTCGACGACGTCGAGCGCCGCTATCCCGCCGACCATTACGTGCTCGTCGATGACAAGCTCCGGATCCTGGCCGCCGTGAAGCAGGTCTGGGGAGTCCGGGTCACGACGATCGCCCCGCGGCAGGGGCACTACGCGCACGATCCCACGGCGCTCGCCACGTATCCGCCGGCCGACGTGCCCGTCGAGCGCATCGGCGACTTGCTCGCCTACGACCTGCCGGCGCTCCTCGCCGCGGCAATGCCGACGATGGATGACGCACGAGGCAGGTGAGGGAGACTGACCATCGCGACCGCCGGCACCGCGCTGACGCAGCGCCCGGAATGGAAGGCTCTGGACGAGCATTCCCGCAAGCTGCAGCCCGTTCATCTCCGGGCGCTGTTCGCGGACGATCCCGCCCGCGGACAGCGCTTTGCGCTCGAAGCCGCCGGACTCTATCTCGACTACTCGAAGAACCGCATCACCGACGAGACGGTGCGCCGGCTGCTCGATCTGGCCGAGGCGTCGGGCCTCCGGCAGCGCATCGACGCCATGTTCCGCGGGGAGCGCATCAACGTGACGGAGGACCGCGCCGTCCTCCACGTCGCGCTCCGCACGCCACGCGGCCAGCGGATCCTCGTCGACGGCGAGGACGTCGTGCCGAAGGTCCATGCCGTGCTCGACCGCATGGCCGACTTCGCCGATCGCGTGCGCCGTGGCGCCTTCACCGGGTACACGGGCCGGCGCCTCCGGAACATCGTCAACATCGGCATCGGCGGCTCCGACCTCGGGCCGGTCATGGCGTACGAGGCGCTCCGGCACTACAGTGAGCGGGCGCTGACGCTCCGCTTCGTGTCGAACGTGGACGCGACCGACTTCGTCGAGGCCGTCCGCGACCTCGATCCCGCCGAGACGCTGTTCATCGTCTCGTCGAAGACGTTCACCCCGCTCGAGACGCTCACGAATGCCCGAGCCGCCCGCGCCTGGTGCGTCCGGGCTCTGGGAACCGAGGCCGCGGTGGCCCGCCATTTCGTCGCCGTCTCGACGAATGCCACCGAGGTGGCGAAGTTCGGCATCGACCCGGCCAACATGTTCGAGTTCTGGGACTGGGTCGGCGGGCGCTACTCCTACGACTCGGCGATCGGCCTCTCGCTGATGATCGCGATCGGGGCCGAGCACTTCCGCGACATGCTGGCCGGGCTCCACGCGATGGACGAACACTTCCGCACGGCGCCCTTCGCAGCCAATCTCCCCGTGATCCTCGGTCTGCTCGGAATCTGGTATGGGAACTTCCTCGGCGCGGAGACCCACGCGGTGCTGCCATACAGCCACGCGCTGCGACGGCTACCCGCGTATCTCCAGCAGCTCGACATGGAATCGAACGGCAAGCACGTGGACCTCGGCGGCCGTCTGGTGGAGTACCAGACCGGGCCCGTGATCTGGGGCGAGCCGGGCACCAACGGCCAGCACGCCTTTTACCAGCTCATCCACCAGGGCACGAAGCTCATCCCGTGCGACGTGATCGGGTTCTGCCAGCCCCTCGATCCCCTGGACTCTCATCACGCGCTTCTGATGGCCAACGTCTTCGCGCAGACCGAGGCCCTGGCCTTCGGCAAGACCGCGACCGAGGTGGCGGCCGAAGGCATCGCCGCCTTTCAGGTGCCGCACCGAGCCTTCGAGGGCAACCGACCGAGCAACACGATCCTCGCCACCCGCCTGACACCCCGCACGCTGGGCGCGCTGGTCGCACTCTACGAGCACAAGGTGTTCGTGCAGGGCACGATCTGGCGCATCAACTCGTTCGATCAGTGGGGTGTGGAGCTGGGCAAGACGCTGGCGGCGCGGATCGTCCCCGAGCTCCTGGCCGACGCCGAGCCCACACTCGCCCACGACAGCTCGACGAACGCCCTCATCCGACGGTTCCGCGCCTCTCGGGCGGCGCCGCTTTGAATGTTTCGAACCTCGGCACGCTGAAGCTGGTCACGCTCACCGCAGCCAGAGGATTTCATTTGCCTCGAGGGGCACCGCGGCCTTCGGATGGTACGGAACGAGCCGCGGGGTGTAGTCACCGGGAGCCCGCGAGGCGGAAACGCGTGCCTGGTACTCGTAGCTATTGCCGGGGCCATCGAGCCGCCGAGCGCGCACCATGACATGGCGCTCGGGTTCCCCACCATCGACAGGGTTCGCATAGAGCTCGACGCGTACGGCCTCGGGGTCGAGCGCGCCGAGGTGAAGTACGACGGTGACATGGTGGTCGGAACCCTGCGTCTCCACGCGGACCGCCCCGAAGTGGGCCTCGCGCCAGTGCTCGGCGAGACCGCGCCGCCACTCGAGTAGCTCGACTCCGAGCGCGCCCTTGTTCGCCGCTCGCTCGCGATACCTGGCCGCGGCCGGCAGGTAATACGTCTCGGTGTACTCGCGCACGACCCGGTTGGCCGAGAACCGTGGGGTGAGCCGGCCCATGCTCGCGCGCATCTTCGCGACCCAGGCCGCCGGAATTCCGCGTGCGTCTCGCGTGTAGAAGGCGGGCACGACGTCCTGTTCGAGAAGCGTGTAGAGATCCTCGGCCTCGGCGGCGTCCCAGGCGGGATCATCGCCATGCTCGCGGCCGTCACCCAGAGCCCAGCCGACCTCCGGCTCGTACGCCTCCGCCCACCAGCCATCGAGCGCGGAGAGGTTGAGGCCGCCGTTGACCAGAACTTTCATGCCGCTCGTCCCGCTCGCCTCCCACGGCCGTCGAGGCGTGTTCAGCCACAGGTCGACGCCCTGCACGAGACGCTCGGCCACCAGCAGATCGTAGTCCGGGATGAAGATCACGCGACCGCGTGTCTCGGGGCGGCCGATGAACTGGATCCACTGCCTGATCATCTCCTGGCCCAGTCCATCGGCAGGATGAGCCTTGCCGGCAATCACGAGCTGGACCGGACGTTCGGGGTTGGTCAAGATTCGAAGCAGCCGGTCGGGGTCGAGCAACAACAGCTGAGGCCGCTTGTAGGCGGCGAATCGCCGGGCGAAGCCGACCGTGAGCGTGTCCGGGTCCAGGAGCGTGCCCAGCGTGACGCTCGCCTCCCACGTGTTGTCCATCGAAGCGAGCTGCTGCGCCAGGCGCTCGCGGACATGCTCGACGAGCGCGCGTCGAGCGCGAACGCGCAGGGCCCACAGCGTCGTGTCGGGCACGCCGGCCAGATCCTGCTCGATGGTGGCCAGGGTGCCGTGCCAACACTCGGCGCCGCAGACGTTGGTCCACAGCTCCTCCGCGTCCGGGGAATCCCACGACAGCGTGTGCACGCCATTGGTGACATGCCGCACCGGGATCTCAGCCTCGGGCCAGCGTGGAAAGAGCGAGCTGAAAATACGTCGGCTCACGGTGCCGTGAAGACGGCTCACGCCGTTCACGGCCGCGCTCCCGCGGACGGCGAGGTACGCCATGTTGAACGGCTCGCCGGCGTCGTCGGGATTCTCTCGTCCGAGCGCCAGGAGGTGAGGCGGATCGATGCCGAGCGCGTCCTGGGCGTAGCGGCCGAGGTAGCGCTCGATGAGAGCCGGGGCAAACCGGTCGAATCCCGCGCTCACCGGCGTGTGCGTGGTGAAGAGATTGCCGGCTCGCGTGATGGTCAGCGCCACGTCGAAGGCGTGGCCACTGTCGACCATGAAGGTGCGGGCACGCTCGAGGACGGCGAAGGCGGCATGCCCCTCGTTGAGATGGCAGACCTCGGGCTCGACGCCAAGTGCGCGTAGCACGCGCCAGCCACCGATGCCCAGGACAAGCTCCTGGCGAAGCCGCAGCTCGACGCCGCCGCCATAGAGCTCGCTGGTGATTCCGCGGATGGCCGGGGGATTGGCGGGATCGTTGCTGTCGAGGAGATAGAGGGTGATCCGCCCAATCCGCGCCTGCCAGACCCGCAGCCAGATCCGTTGGCCCGGCAGTTGAACGTCGAGGCGCAGCCACTCACCGTCCTCGTCGCGCACGGGGCTGATCGGCAGCTGATCAGGATCGTTGTAGGGGTACAGCGCTTCCTGGCTGCCGTCGGCAGCGATCACTTGCCGGAAATAACCCTGCTGATACAGCAGTCCGACACCCACCACCGGGACGCCGAGATCGCTGGCTGCCTTGAGCTGGTCGCCCGCCACGTTTCCCAGTCCGCCCGCATAAATGGGCAGGGCCTCACTGACGGCAAATTCCATGCTGAAATAGGCCGCCCGCGTGAGAGGCGCCTGCGCGTGACTCTGCTGAAACCAGGCGACCGAGCTCAGATACTCACGCCGGCGTTCGAGGAACGCTTCGAGGCGGCTCCGGTAATCCGGCCGCGCCAGCAGCTCGCGGAGCTTCTTCCGCGAGACCGTTTGAAGCACGAGCCACGCGTTATGAGTGAGCGCCCACAGCAACGGATCGAGCTCCCTCCACAGCTCGTCGGCCCCGTGATGCCACGACGAGCAGAGATTGAGGGCCAACTCGGTCAGCGACTCCGGCCGGATCTCGTCGGTCGTCGTCATGCTGCGCGTGCCCGGAAGACCCGCTCGATCGCCGCCTGCGCCTGCTCCTGAATCCGGCGCAGGTGCTCCACGCCCTTGAAGCTCTCCGCGTAAAGCTTGTAGACCGCCTCCGTGCCGGAGGGACGTGCCGCGAACCAGCCGTGCTCGGTCATCACCTTGATGCCCCCGAACGGCCGCCCGTCTCCGGGCGCTGTCGTCAGCACGGCGGTGACCGGGTCGCCCGCGAGCTCGGTGATCGCGAGATCCTTCGCCGACATGCGAGCGAGCGCGGCCTTCTGCTCGGCAGTGGCCGGCGCGTCGATCCGCTCGTACACGGGCTCGCCGAGCTCACGCGTGAGGTCCTGATAGCACTCTCCCGGGTCGCGACCGGTTCGCGCGGTCATCTCCATCGCGAGCAGCCCCATGACGAGGCCGTCCTTGTCGGTCGTCCAGACCGTGCCGTCCCGCTGGAGAAATGAAGCGCCGGCGCTCTCTTCGCCCGCGAAGCCCAGCGAGCCCTCGAGGAGGCCATCGACGAAGTACTTGAAGCCCACCGGCACCTCCACGAGCCGCCGGCCAAGTTGGGCGGTCACACGGTCGATCATGCTGCTGCTGACGATCGTCTTTCCGATCGCCGCCCGGTTCGGCCAGGAAGGCCGATGGCGGAAGAGATACCAGATGGATGCGGCCAGGTACTGATTGGGATTCAGCAGCCCGACGCTCCGACTCACGATGCCGTGGCGATCGGCGTCGGGATCGGTGGCGAACGCGAGGTCGAACCGGTCACGGAGACCGATCAGTCGCGCCATCGCATACGGCGACGACGGATCCATCCGGATCGCTCCGTCCCAGTCGACGGTCATGAAGCGGAAGGTCGGATCGATCTCGCGGTTGACGACGTCGAGGGCGAAGCCGTAGCGGTCCCCGATCGGCTGCCAGTAACCCAGGCTGGCGCCCCCCAGGGGGTCGACGCCGATCTTGAGTGTCGTGCCGCGAAGCACGTCCATGTCGATCACCGCAGCGAGGGCTTCGACGTACGAGGTCAGGTAGTCGAAGCGGTGCGTCGTGGCCGCCTGCCGGGCACGCTCGTACGGAATCCGGGCCACGCCGCGCAGGCCGTCGGCGAGGAACGCGTTGGCCCTGCTCTCGATCCACTCGGTGACCGGCGTGTCGGCGGGACCGCCCGACGGGGGATCGTACTTGAACCCTCCGTACTCGGGCGGGTTGTGCGACGGCGTGATGACGATGCCGTCGGCGAGTGTCTTCGTCCGACCGCGATTGTGGGCAAGAATCGCCTGGGAGACCACCGGGGTCGGCGTGACGCCGTCGTGGGCGTCGAGCATGACCTCCACGCCGTTGGCCGCCAGCACCTCGAGGGCGGTAGCCCGGGCAGGCTCGGACAGGGCATGCGTGTCTCTGCCGAGGAAGAGCGGCCCATCGATCCCGTGCGCCTGGCGATAGAGACAGATCGCCTGGGTGATGGCGAGGATGTGCGCCTCGTTGAATCCGGCCTTCAATGACGAACCCCGGTGGCCCGAGGTTCCGAACACCACCCACTGCGCGGGCACCGACGGATCCGGCCGCTCGGCGTAGTAGGCCTCGAGCAGCTTCGGGACGTCCACCAACAGCGAGGGCGGCGCCGGTCTTCCGGCGAGTGGATCGGTCTTCACCGTGCTCGTGCTCAGCCGCGCCTCGGCCGTTGCAGCACGACCACGGACCGCGGCCCGACGACGTAACGCGCCGAAGTCAGTGGCACGGCGTGGGGCGACTCACGGAAGTCGTCGGGGCTGAGGCATCCGGTATCGACGATGCGGAGCCACTCGGAGGCCGCGCCGTCAGGGATCGTGAACGGGAGAGGCTCCGAGTACGCGTTGACCATCACGTAGAGGTCATCGTCACCCTGTGACGCTCCGGAGAGAGAGAACGCGAGGCTCCTCGAGTCGTCGGACAGATCGACGGCCGGTCCGGTACCATGCCAGCGCACGTCCTCGCGCCAGAAGCGGCTCCGGCAGAGCGAGGGATGGGCTTTGCGGAAGGCGATCATCAGCCGGGCGAAGCGGAAGACGTCGGCGTGCGACTCGAGGCGATTCCAGTCGAGCCAGCTGGTCTCGTTGTCCTGGTTGTAAGGATTGTTGTTCCCGCCCTGCGTCTGGAGGAACTCATCGCCCGCGCGCAGCATCGGCGTGCCGTTGGCGAGAAAGAGCAAGCACAGGAGATTCTTGGCCTGGCGCTTGCGCAACGCGATCACGTCGGGGGGCGCTCCATCCTCGCCCTCGAACCCAGAATTCCAGCTGATGTCAGCCGGCCCGTCGCTGTTGTCGTGGCCGTTCGCCGTGTTGCGCTTGGTCTCGTAGGTGAGCAGGTCCCAGAGCGTGAATCCGTCGTGCGAGGTCACGTAGTTGACGCTCTGGTAGGCGTGATAGGCGTTCACCACGTCATCCGGGAAGAGGTCGCTGCTTCCGTACAGCCGCTGCATCATCGCGCCGATCATTCCCGGGTCGCCGCGCATGAACCGCCGCACGTCGTCGCGGAACCGGGCGTTCCATTGCGCCCAGGTGATCCCGGGGAACGCCCGGCCGAGCTGGTACGCGCCGGCGGCGTCCCACGGCTCGGCGATCAGGCGCAGCCCGGCCAGCTCGGGATCGGACGCGATCTCGCTGAAGATGGGAGGTTCGTCGTAGCTCAGCGCATCTCGCGCGCCCAGTAGCGCAGGCTGTCGAGGATCATCCGCCGCACGTAGGGGTTCGCGGAGTTGAGGGTGTTGCCGGTTCCCGTGAAGTCCTCGTACGGGGCGTCCGCCCGGTCGGACATCATGTAATAGCCGTCGTTGTCGATGCCTTTGAAGCTGTAGACCGGGCCACGATGGTCGCCTTCGCCGGTGTGGTTGTAGACGACGTCGAGCACGACTTCGATGCCGGCCGCGTGGAGGGCCTGGACCAGCGACCGGAACTCGGCGTGCTGCTCACAGGTCTCGCGCGCGCGGGCCCAGCGATCGTGGGGCGCGAAGAACCCGAGCGGCATGTAGCCCCAGTAGTTGCCGTCGGACGGATCGAACTGGAACACGGGCATGAGCTCCACGACGGTCACCCCGAGCTCGACCAGATAGGGGATCTTCTCGATGAGGCCGGCGTACGTCCCACGCCGCTCTTCCTTCACTCCGGAGCTCGGGTGGGCGGTGAAGGCTCCCACGTGGAGCTCGTACACGACCGTGTCCGCCTCGTGGCGAGGGTGCCGATCGTCACCCCAATCGAAGTTGCAGTCCAAGGGCCCGGCGACGAGCAGGCCGACAGGAGCGCGACCGGCGTTAGACCCGGGCCGACGCGCGGCCTCCCGGTCGAACTCGGGCGGAAAAAAGATCGCTCTGGCGTACGGGTCGAAGAGGATCTTGTCGGGATCGAACTGGTGGGGGGCCGACCGCGGCCCGTCGATCGAGTACGCGTAATAGCGCGCGCCCGGAGCGGCCGTGGCCGGGATGCGGCAGTGCCACACGTGGCCGGACTTGTTCCGCCCGGGGTCGCATCGGTACGTGAGCACGGGCGTGCGGAGGTCATCACCGTACAGCAACAGCGTCACCTGCTCGGCATGCCGAGCATAGATCGCGAAGTTGTACGCGCCCTCGTCGGCCGCCCACGTCGCTCCCAACGGCAGCGGGAGCCCCTCGACGCTCGCCCAGGACGTCATGTAGCTGGTAATCCGAGGAGAGTCTCCGCCTCGCGCACGACCCGGTCGGCCGTGAAGCCGAGCTCCTTCATCACCACGTCGCCCGGCGCGGAGGCGCCGTATCGGTCGAGCGCGATGATCGCGCCGCCTGGGCCGACCCATCGCTCCCATCCCAGCGACCGGCCTGCCTCGACCGCCAGTCGCGTCGTGACCGAGGACGGCAAGACGCTCTCGCGATATTCGGGCGTCTGCTCCTCGAACAGCTCCCCGCATGGCATGGACACGAGCCGCACCTTGACGCCTCTGGCGGCGAGCCTTCCTTCGGCGGTCACGATGAGCTGCACCTCGGATCCGGTCGCGATCAGGATGATATCGGGCTGGCGAGAAGACTCGGAGCGCACGTTCAGGACGTACGCGCCTCGGGTGAGCCCCTCGGCGGAACCGTAGACCGACCGATCGAGCGTCGGCACGGCCTGGCGGGTGAGCGCCAGCACGGTCGGGCGGTTGCGGTTCCCGATGGCGACCCTCCAGGCCCACACCGTCTCGTTGGCGTCGGCGGGCCGGATGAAGAGAAGCTCGGGAATGGCTCGAAGCGCGATGAAGTGCTCGACCGGCTGATGAGTCGGGCCATCCTCACCGATACCGACACTGTCGTGCGTGTACACCCAGATCGAGCCGAGCCGCGACAGCGCCGAGAGCCGAACGGGTGGCCGCATGTAATCCGAGAAGGTGAGGAACGTCGATCCGAACGGGATGAGGCCGCCGTGGTACGCGAGCCCGTTCACGGCGGCGCCCATGGCGTGCTCGCGGACGCCGAAATGAATGTTGCGCCCGGCGTAGCTCCAGACTCCCCCGGCGGCTCCCTGAACCCCGGCCTTCGAGAGAGAGGGCGGCTCGAAGTCGCCTTCACCCTTGAGCCACGTGTACGTCGACTCGTCGAGATCCGCCGAGCCGCCGATGAGCTCGGGGAGTCTGCTCGCGAGCACTTGCAGCGTCGCTTCCGACGCTTTGCGCGTGGCCACTCCCTTGGAGTCGGCGGCGAACACGGGCAGGTCGGCGTCCCAGCGGAGTGGCAACTCGCCGGCCAAACGCCGCGCCAGCTCCGAGCCCAGCTCCGGGAACGCGGCTGTGTAGGCAGACAGTCGGCGGCGCCAATCCTGCTCCAGCGTCTTGCCACGCTCGATCGCCGAGTGAAAGCTGGCGCGCACCTCGTCAGGGATCAAGAACGGAGGCTCGACCGGCCAGCCCAGGTTTTGCTTGGCCGCTCGCACCTCATCAGGACCGAGCGGGCTGCCATGCGCCTGGAATGTGCCCTGCTTGTGGGGGGCCCCGAATCCGATGATCGTCCGGACCACGAGGAGCGACGGCCGCTCGAGTGTCTCCTGCGCCACCCGCAGCGCCTTGTCGACCGCGGCCAGGTCGTTGCCGTCATCCACAGACTGTACGTGCCAGCCGTAGCTCGCGAATCGTGCCCCGACGTTCTCGGTGAACGTCAGCGAGGTGGTCCCCGAGAGCGACACGTGGTTGCTGTCATAGAGCACGATGAGCTTCCCGAGCTTGAGGTGCCCGGCGAGCGAGGACGCCTCCGCCTGAACACCCTCCATCATGTCGCCGTCGCTCGCGATGACGTAGGTGCGGTGATCGATGATCTCGTGCCCGGGACGGTTGAAGCGCGCCGCGAGATGCGCCTCCGCAATGGCCATCCCGACCGCGTTGGCGATGCCCTGGCCGAGTGGCCCGGTCGTCGCTTCGACACCGGGCGTGAGGTGATACTCCGGATGGCCGGGCGTCTGGCTGCCCCACTCACGAAACCGTTTGATCTGCTCCAGCGACAGATCGTATCCGCTCAGATGGAGAAGCGAGTACAGCAGCATGGAACCGTGTCCGGCCGACAGCACGAAGCGGTCGCGGTCCGGCCAGGTCGGATTCGATGGGCTGTGCCGCAGGAATCGCGTCCACAGAACGTAGGCCATCGCGGCCGCGCCCATCGGCAGGCCCGGATGACCTGAGTTGGCGCGCTGCACGGCGTCGACCGACAGGAAACGGATCGTGTTGATTGCCAGCTCGTCGAGATTCGGCTCTCTCATATCCGACACCCCTTCGCGATCACACAGTACACCAGGTCATGGGAGCGTCACCCGGCCTCGGGCCTCGACATCGTAGTGACACGGCCCTCCTCCCAGACGAGAACGGTGTGCGCCATGCCCAAGAAGAGCCCCGTGCCGACCACACCCGGGATCGACTTGAGGTTGTCCTCGAGTCGACTGGCGTCCGGGATGGGGTTCACCGTGCAGTCGAAGATCAGGTTCCCGTTGTCGCTCACGACTGGCGCCGAGCCGTTCGTGCGTAACACGGGCGCGTAGCCTTCCGCGGCGAGCCGCCGCCGACAGAATCCCGCCGCGAATGGCACAACCTCGACCGGCAGCCTTCCCCGAGTGCCGAGCACCGGGACCACCTTGTCGCGGCCAACCAGGATGACGAGCCGGCGCGACGCAGCCGCCACGATCTTCTCTCGGATGAGGGCGCCGCCGTAGCCCTTGATCAAGTTGAGGCAGGCGTCCACTTCATCGGCACCGTCGAGCGTGACGTCGATCGCCGGTGTGTCGTCCAGTGACACGAGGGGGATGCCGAGCTGTCGTGCCAGCGTCGCCGTGGCCTCCGAGGTGGAGACGGCGGTCACGCTGAGCCCGGCCTGCACCTGCCGGCCCAGGGCGTGGACGAACGCGGTCGCCGCCTGTCCGGTACCGAGGCCAATCACCTGGCCCGGGCGTATGTACGCCAGGGCGTGGGCCGCGAGCGCGGCGGCGTCCGACTCGCTCAAACCGGCCGACACGTCCCTATCCGGCATGGGACAACGTCGCTGTCCACGGCGACAGGATAGTCAACATGCGGGACGAGTGTCGAAGGGTCGCCTAGCCGGTCAGTAGCACGTCGTCGGTCACGCGGGCGAGATCGCTGACGACGACGTCGGCATCACCGCGTATCGCGCCATCGCCGCCGGGGGGAACGAGCGCCACGCAGCGCATGCCGGCGCGCCGCGCGGCGATGATCCCGTTCTTGCTGTCCTCGATGACCACGCACTCACCGGGCGCGAGGCCGAGCTTGCTGGCCACGGTCAGGAAGACGTCCGGCTGGGGCTTGCCGCGCGCGACCTCCTCGCCACTCTGCACCACGGCGAACCGATCGAGCACGCCGAGGCAGCGCAGGACGCGCTCGATGAACGACCGCGGCGACGAGGACGCGACGGCGAGCGGCAGCCCACGGCGATGCAAGCGCTCGACGAGGGCGCGCGCTCCCGGCATCGCCCGGATCGCCTCGTCAGGACACTCGCCCATCAGTGTCCACTTCTCGGCGATGGCGGCGTCCACGTCGGCGGCCACGCCGTGATCACGGAAGACCGTCGTGAAGAACTCGCGGTCGGAGATCCCCATGAAGGCCCCGCCGGCGAGCACCCCGGGATCGATGCCGAGGCGGCTGAGCAGGCGCTCTTCGCTCTGCACGTGGAGGCGTTCGGTGTCGGACAGCACGCCGTCCATGTCGAAGATGACGGCTCGGATCACGACGAGCGGATCAGCCCCGCCAGTGCGAGAGCTTCTCGTTGAGATGGTCGAGGCCGAGGACGATGGCGATCGACGCGACGGAGACGAGCCCGGTGGCCGCGAAGAGCTCCGGCGCGCGGAACCCGTTGGCGAGGCCGCCCATCACGCTGCCCATGCCGCGCACGCCGGCGAACATCTCCACGATCAGCACCCCGAGCAGGCAGAAGACGACCCCGAGGCGCAGGCTCGCCAGCACCGACGGCACGATGGCGGGCAGGATCACCTTGACGTAGACCTGCCACGGACGCGCGCCGTACGAGCGCGCGACCGTCAGCAGCGTGCGATCGACGTCGCGAACGGCGCCCATCACCAGCACCAGGATGGGAAAGAGGCCGTGGATCGTGCCGTAGGCGATCGCCGGGGCCGTCCCGAAGCCGAGCAGCAAGACGATCCACGGCAGGACGAGGATCTTGGGCAACCCGTACACCGCACCAACGAACGGATGCAGCGTGTCGTGGAGCGCGCGCACCGAGCCGATCACGATGCCCCCGGTCACGCCGAGCGCGGCGGCCAGCACGTAGGCGATGGCCGTCTTGAGCAGCGTGTCACCGAGCGCGGGGAGCGCCGTCGGGGCAATGGCGCCGAAGCCGCGGACGACCGCGCTGGGCGCCGGGACGAACAGCGGATCGACGTACCCCGCGCGCACGACGGCCTCCCACAGGCCGAGCAGCGCGATCACGCTCACGGCCTGCAGCGTGCGAACCCGCAGCGTCGCGCTCACGCCGTCCACCGCCGGGCGCGGCGCTCGACGAGGCTCGCCACCGCGTCGCTGGCCACGATGAGCACGAGCGTCACGATGACGAGCGCGACGTAATCGGCCGTCCGGAAGAGCCCGTAGGCGTGGTTGATGAGCGAGCCCATGCCGGATTTCGAGCCCAGGATCTCGCCGACGATCACGCCGATGACGGCCAGCGCGAGTCCCGTTCGCAGTCCACCCATCAGCGTGAACAGCATGCCCGGCACCATCACCTTCGTGAACACGGTCGTCGACGAGGCGCCGAAGCTGCGGGCCACCGTCACGAGATGCGTGTTCACCTGGCGGATGCCGGCGAGCACGGCGAGCGTCACCGGAAAGAAGCCGAGGAGAAAGCCGAAGGCGATCTTCGACGCGGCATCGAGGCCGAAGAAGAGCATGAGCGACGGGTACCAAACGACGGACGGGACCGCATAGAGCGCGGCCAGGATGGGGCCGTAGGCGCGGCCGAGGACGCGGTGGAGGCCGAGGGCGAAGCCGACGCCGAGCCCACCGGCCACGGCCAGGCCATACGCAACCACGATCTCCTGCGCGGTCAGGGCGAGGTGCTCGGGCAGATCGGGATAGGAGCGCAGCCGGAGCAGCTCGCCGAGCGCGGGCAACGCCGCCGACGGCGGCACGTAGATGAGCGGGTTGCCGACACGCGCCGCGATCTCCCAGAGGGCGAGGATCGCGACGAGGATCACCGCGCGGATCGCCACGATGTTCATGACTCACCCATGGCGCGGAGCGACTCGTCGCGGATCTCGCTCCAGAGCTTGGCCCGCAGGGTGACGAGCTCGGCCGATTCCATGAGCCGCGGATACCCCTGGGGCAGCTCGATCACGCTCTTGATCCGGCCGGGCCGCGCCGTCATCACCACCACGCGGGAGGACAGCGCGAGCGCCTCGTGCAGACTGTGGGTCACGAAGATGACCGTGCGCCGCGTCCGGCGCCAGATGTCGAGCAGCCACTCGCCCATGAGCACGCGCGTCTGCTCGTCGAGCGCTCCGAACGGCTCGTCCATCAGGAGGATCTGCGCGTCCACGGCGAGCGCGCGGCCGATGGCGACGCGCTGGCGCATGCCGCCCGACAGCTCGCGCGGATATTTCTCGGCGAAGCGGCGGAGGCCGAGCGGGCCGAGCAGCTCGGTAGCGACGGCGCGACGGCGCTTGCCACCGACGCCCTGGACCTCGAGGCCGAACTCCACGTTTTCGACCGCCGTGCGCCAGGGAAAGAGACCGGGGTCCTGGAAGACGGTGGCCACGCGCTTGGGATCGGGTCCGGTCACCGGCCGGGTCTCGATCAGCACGCGCCCGGTGTCCGGTGACACCAGCCCGCCGACCATGGACAGCAGCGTCGACTTCCCACAGCCCGACGGCCCGATGATCGTGCAGAACTCGCCGGGACGAACCGCCAGTGAGACGTCGCGAATGGCATCGACGGCGCCGGACGCCGTCTCGTAGCGCTTGCTGACCCCCTCGATCCGGATCAGCTCAACGGCGCTCACTGGTCTTGCTGGGGGCCCCGACATGGCCCCCAGACCCCCCTCGCTCGGACGCGCCCCGGCGGAGCCGTGGCGCGCCTCGGGGTTGCGACAGGACGTCTCACACCGATTCGAGGATTCCGCGGGCGATGACGAGGCGCTGGATCTCGGACGTTCCTTCGCCGATCTCGGTCAGCTTCGCGTCCCGGAAGATGCGCTCGACGGGAAACTCGGTGATGTAACCGGCGCCGCCGTGGATCTGCACTGCCCGGGTCGCCGCCTTCATCGCCGCTTCCGACGCGAAGAGCTTGGCCATGGCCGCCGCGTGGGCGGCGGGCTGGCCCACGTCCTTGAGGTGGGCGGCGCGCAGCGTGAGCAGGCGCGCCACCTCGACGTCCGTCGCCATCTCGGCGATCATGCCCTGCAGCCCGTTGAACTCGGCCAGCGTCTTGCCGAACGCCGAGCGCTGCTTCATGTACTTGACGGCCTGATCGAGCGCGGCCTGGGCGATGCCCACCCCCATGGCCGCCATCGCGATGCGCCCGCCCTCGAGCACCTTCATCGCCTGCACGAATCCTTCGCCGCGCTCGCCGACGAGGTTGCCGGCCGGGATCCGCGCGTCCTCGAAGATCAGCTCCGCCGTATCGGAGGCGTGCAGGCCGAGCTTGCGATACGGCCGGCCCGCGCTGAAGCCCTTCGTACCCCGCTCGACGATGAAGGCCGAGATGCCCTTGGCCCTGTCGCCGGGGTCGGTGCGCGCCATGACGACGGCGATCCCACCCACGCTGGCATTGGTGATGAAGGCCTTGCTGCCGTTCAGCACCCAGCCGCCGTCCCGCTGCTCGGCCCGCGTGCGCAGCGCGGCGGCGTCGGAGCCGGAGCCGGGCTCGGTGAGGCCCCACGCGCCCAGCGTCTCGCCGCTGGCCAGCCGCGGCAGGTAGTGCGCCTTCTGCTCGCGCGAGGCGTGCAGCACGATGTGGTTCGTACAGAGCGAGTTGTGGGCCCACATCCGAGTCCCGCCCCGCCGTACTCCTCGGGAACGAGCACGCCGAGCAGGCCGAGCGGCGCCAGCTTGTTGACGATCTCGAACGGGAACTGGTGGCGCTCGTCGAAGGGCGCGATCTTCTCGCCCAGCTCGTCCTCGGCGAACTGCCGGGCGACGTCGCGGATCTCCTCCTGCTCGGGGGTCAGCTCGAAATCCATCGCCTCACGCGGTCTTCTTGCGGGCCTTGGCGTGCTTGAAGAATTCGACCTGGCGCAGCCGCTTCTCGGCGTCCGCCTTCGTATCGTAGGTGCCGAACTTCCGGCCGGTCTTCTCCGACAGCACGACGTACTTGCCGCCCTGCTTCTTGATCATCGCGACCCTCTCGTGGCCATCTCGGTTCTAGACGGTGGTCCGGACGTGGTCGTGGACGAAGCGGATGATGTCTTGCGTCGACGTGCCAGGGCCGAACAGCTCCTTGACCCCGATGGCCTTCAGCCCGGCCACGTCCTCGGGCGGGATGATGCCGCGACAGCACGCTGAGCCCGATGGCGTCGGCGTCTTCCTGCACCGCGGTGGCGACCACCTGCTCGGGTGTCTGGTGGAGGCCGGTGTAGATGACCTCGATGCCGGCGTCGCGCAGCGCGCGGGCGACGATCTTGGCGCCGCGATCGTGGCCATCCAACCCCGGCTTCGCGACGACGACGCGAACCTTGCGCTCGGTCATGGCCGGGTCCCTCGAGCGCGGGCTTTGCCCGCGCAATCGACGGGGGGAGGTTCCGGAAGGGGGGCGTAGCCCCCCTCCGGGGAAACACGAACTTTGCGCTCGGTCATGGCGCTAGGCCGTCCCGCCGCTCAGCGCGCTCCGCACCTTCTCGCCGACTTTCATGAGCTGGGCGCGGTCACCGGCAACCTGCTTCCAGTCGAAGCCCTTGCCGTCGTTCGTCCAGCGCGGGATGAGGTGGAGATGAAAGTGCGGCACCGACTGGAAGGCGGCCGCGCCGTTGGCCTGCAGCATGTTGAGCCCGTCGGGCTTGACGGCGCTGCGGAGCGCATTGGCCACCCGCTTGGCGGTGACGATGGCCGCTTTCAGATCTTCCTCGTCCGACTCGAAGAGCGTCGGCGCATGGTTCTTGGTGACGACGAGGCAGTGGCCGGAGTTCAGCGGGTTGATGTCCATGAAGCACAGCGTGCGGGCGTCCTCGTACACCTTCAGGGACGGGATCTGTCCGTCGCGGATCTTGCAGAACACGCAGTCGGTCATGCGCGACTCCCTGCGCCCTCGCGGGCGACGCGGCTCATCACTTGTTGCGCCTCGGGCTCGACCACGGCCAGTCGACGATCATCCCTCAGACCGTCACCGTCCATCCGCGCGTGTCGGGTGCGGCACCGTACTGGATGGCGACGATGGTGTCGTAGAGCCGCTGGGTCAGCTCGCCGATGCGGCCGCCGTTGACCACGATGCGCTCGCGCTGGAAGGCCAGCTCGCCGACCGGGGAGATGACGGCGGCGGTGCCCGTGCCCCAGACCTCCTTCAGCGCCCCCTTGCTGGCCGCCTCGCGGACCTCGTCGATCGTCACGGGACGCTCGGACACGCGCAGGCCCCACTCACGCATGAGGGTCAGCGCCGAGTCGCGCGTCACGCCGGCCAGGATCGTGCCCTGGAGCGGCGGCGTGATGATCTCGTCGCCGATCTTGAGCATGATATTCATCGTGCCCACTTCTTCGATGTACTTGCGGTGCACACCGTCGAGCCAGAGCACCTGCGTGAAGCCCTCGTGCTTCGCCTCCTCGGCGGCGTACAGGCTGGCCGCATAGTTCGCGGACGTCTTGGCCTCGCCCAGGCCGCCCACCACCGCGCGCACGTACTTGTCGATGACCTTGATCTTCACCGGATTCATTCCTTCCGCGTAATACGGGCCCACCGGCGAGATGATCACGAAGTAGAGGTACTCCTTGGCCGGCCGCACGCCGAGGAAGGGCTCGCTGGCGACGATGGTCGGCCGGAGGTAGAGCGACGTCCCGACGCTCGACGGTGTCCAGTCGCGGTCGACGTCGACCAGTGTCGTCCAGGACTTCAGCACCATCTCCGGATCGAGGGTCGGGATGCACATGCGCTCGGCCGTCCGGTTCAGGCGCTCGACGTGCTTCTGCGGGCGGAACAGGCGAATCTTGCCGTCGCGCCCCCGGAACGCCTTGAGCCCTTCGAAGAGGCCCTGGCCGTAATGGAGCACGGCCGTCGCCGGATCCATCGCGAACGGTCCATAGGGCTCGACGCGCGGATCGTACCAGCCCTTTTCTTCTTGGAAATCCATCACGAACATGTGGTCCGTGAAGACGTTGCCGAAGGCGAGGTCCTTGTCCTTCGGCTTCTCCTTCTTCGTGGCCGTGCGCGTGATCCTGATTGCGTCGTTCATGACGTCACCCCTTGGGATGTCCATCTCCTGTTGCACAGCCGACACTGACCCGGCATGTCGGCACATTCGCAACAGGCGGACTGATCGGGAAATGGGACCACGCAGAAATGCCCACATCGCGCCAGCTTCAGACCCTTTTCACTCATTTTCGCCGTCAGCATGCGGTCCTCCGCGGCCGATCAAAACGGCCCAGATGCGAGGCGGCGAGGAGCGACGACTGAGGCGTACGCGGTTGTACGCCGCAGGGAGGAGTGACGAGACAACGACGCAGATGGGTCGTTTTCATCGGCCGCATCAAAAGATGATCGGCTCGCGATAGATGCCGAACACCTGACGGTACACGTCGGAAATCTCACCCAGGCTCACATAGTCCTTCACCGCATCGATGAGGACCGGCATCACGTTCCCGCCGTTGCGGCAGGCGTCGGCCAGCTGCTTGAGCCGCCGCTCGACCCTGGCGCTGTCGCGCGCGGCCTTGAAGCGCGATACCCGCTCGATCTGCTCGACCTCGACCTGCTCGTCGATGCGCAGGTAGTTGATCGGCTTGCCGTCGCGCATGACGTACTTGTTCACGCCCACCACGACCTTCTCGCCGCGGTCGTCCATGAGCTGGTAGCGATAGGCGGCGTCGGCGATTTCCTTCTGCGGATAGCCGTGGTCGATGGCGTGGATCATCCCGCCCATGGCGTCGATCTTGCCGATGTAATCGAGCGCGGCCGCCTCCATCTGGTCCGTCAGCTTCTCCAGATAGTAGGAGCCGCCCAGGGGATCGATCGTCAGCGGCACCCCACTCTCCTCGGCGATGATCTGCTGCGTGCGCAGCGCCACCGTCACCGCGTCCTCGGTCGGCAGCGCCCACGTTTCGTCGTAGGAGTTGGTGTGCAGCGACTGGGCGCCGCCCAGCACCGCGGCCAGCGCCTGGACGGCCACGCGCGCGACGTTGTTGAGCGGCTGCTGGGCTGTGGCCGATACGCCAGCTGTCTGGGTGTGAGTGCGCAGCCGCATCGACTCCGGCTTGCGGGCGCCGTAGCGCTCCTTCATGAAGCGCGCCCACATGCGGCGGGCCGCCCGCAGCTTGGCGATCTCCTCGAAGAAATCGTTGTGGATGTCGAAGAAGAAGGAGAGCCGCGGCGCGAAGCTGTCGATGTCGAGCCCGCGGGCCAGCGCCGCCTCCACGTAACCAAGGCCGTCGGCGAGCGTGAAGGCCAGCTCCTGCACCGCCGTCGAACCCGCCTCACGGATGTGGTAGCCGGAGATCGAGACCGGGTTGAAGCGCGGCACGTGCTGGGAGGTGAACTCGATCATGTCGGTCACGATGCGCACGGCCGGCTCGGGTGGACAGATCCATTCCTTCTGGGCGATGAACTCCTTCAGCATGTCGTTCTGCATCGTCCCGCCGACGCGGTCCCACGACACGCCCTGCTTCTCGGCCACGGCCAGGTACATGGCGAGCGCCACCGACGCCGTGCAGTTGATCGTCATCGACGTCGTCACGTCGCCGAGCGGGATGCCCTCGAAGAGGATCTCGAAGTCGGCGAGCGTGGAGATCGACACGCCTTCCTTGCCGACCTCGCCGCGTGCGCGCGGATGATCGGCGTCGTAGCCCATCAGGGCCGGCATGTCGAAGGCGGTGGAGAGGCCGGTCTGGCCCTGCTCGAGGAGATACTTGAAGCGCGCGTTCGTGTCCTCGGGCCGCCCGAAGCCGGCGAACATCCGCATCGTCCAGAGACGCCCACGGTACATCGTGGGGTACACCCCACGGGTGAACGGATACTGCCCCGGCGCGCCGAGCTTCTCGTCGTGCGACCAGTTCCCGAGGCTCTCGGGCGTGTAGACGCGCTCGATGGGAATCCCCGAGAGCGTCTCGAACCGCACGGGGCGCTCCTTGTCGGTCATGCATCCCCTCCCAACACCTCGCGGGCGATGACGAGCTTCTGGATTTGCGAGGTGCCCTCGTAGATCTGCGTGATCTTCGCGTCGCGGAAGAAGCGCTCCACCTGGTACTCGCGCGTGTAGCCGTAGCCGCCGTGGACCTGGATGGCGTCGGTCGTCACCTTCATCGCCGTCTCGGCGGCGAAGTACTTGGCCATCGACGCCGCCTTGACGTAGGGCTGGCCAGCGTCCTTCAGCGCCGCCGCGCGCAGCGTGAGCAGTCGCGCGCCCTCGATGGTCGTGGCCATGTCGGCCAGCATCCACTGGATCATCTGGTGCTGGCCGATCGGCACGCCGAAGGCCTTGCGCTCGCGCGCGTAGGCCACGGAGCGCTCGTAGGCGCCGGTGGCGATGCCGACGCCCTGGGCGGCGATGCCGATGCGACTCGACGCCAGCGTGGCCAGCGCGATTTTGAAGCCCTGGCCCTCCTCACCGAGGCGATTGGCCACCGGCACCCGACAGTCCTCGAAGAGGAACTCGGCGGTGTCGGAGGCGCGGATGCCGAGCTTCTCCTCGGTGCGCGGCACGCTGAACCCCGGCGTGCCCTTGTCGACCAGCAGCGCCGTGACACCGTTCCGGCCTTTGGCGCGATCGGTCTGACAGAAGACGAGGGCCGTCGAGGCCTCGCGGCCGTTGGTGACGAAGATCTTGCGGCCGTTGAGGACGTAGTGATCGCCGTCGCGCACGGCCATCGTCTGCTGGTTCGCGGCGTCCGATCCGGCCTGGGGCTCGGTGAGCGAGAAGCAGCCGATCTTCTCGCCGCGCGCGCAGGGCGTGAGGAAGCGCTCGCGCTGGGCGTCGGTGCCGAAGGTGAGGATCGGCTCGCAGTAGAGCGAGTTGTTCACGGTGAGGATCACCGCGTGCGAGGCGCACTGCTTGGCCAGCTCGATGATCGCGACGATGAGGCTGACCGCGTCGGCGCCGCTGCCGCCCCAGCGCTCGGGGATCGTCATCCCCATCATCCCCAGCTCGCCCAGCCGCTTCACAGTCTCGTGCGGGAAGCGCTCCTCGCGGTCGAGCTCCTCGGCGACGGGCTTGATCTCGCTCTCGGCGAACTCCCGCGCCATCGTCTGGATCATCTGCTGCTCGTCGGTCAACGTGAGCCGCATGATTACTTCTCCAGCAACCTCTTGAACTCCGCGGTCAGCGCCGGCACGACCTCGAAAAGGTCGGCGACGATCCCGTAGTCGGCGATCTTGAAGATCGGCGCTTCCGGGTCCTTGTTGACGGCCACGATCACCTTGGACGTGCGCATGCCGGCGAGGTGCTGGATGGCGCCGGAGACGCCGAAGCCCATGTAGAGCTTGGGCGAGATGGTCCGTCCCGTCTGGCCGATCTGAAACCGATGCGGGCGCCAGCCGGCATCCACGGCGGCCCGCGATGCGCCGACGGCGGCGCCGATGACCTTGCCCATGTTCTCGAGGATGACGTAGTTCTCGGGGCCCTTCATGCCGCGGCCACCGGAGATCACGATCTCCGCCTCGGCCAGCTCGGGCAGGCCGGTCGAGAGCTCCTCGCGGCGCTCGATGAACTTCATCTGGGCGTTGGCGATCTTCACACCGGGCCGCTCGACGGCGGCCGTCTTGCCCGCCTGGCTCTCGGCCGGACGGAACACGTTCGGTCGGAGCGTGGCGACCCACGGCTGCTTCGCCCATGTGACCTTGCTCAGCAGCTTGCCCGCGTACACGGGACGCGTGGCCACCAGCCGGTCGCCTTCCATTGCGAACGCCACCGAGTCGGCGGCGATGCCGACCCCCAGGCGCGCGGCCAGCCGCGCCAGCGCTTCGCGTTGCCGGCTCGTCACCGGGCCGAAGATCGCCTTCGGTGATTGCGCCGCGGCCAGCTCGGCCAGCGCGGCCGCCCAGACCTCACTACGGTAGGGCGCGAACGCGGCGTTCTCGAGGAGCCACACCTTCGTCGCTCCCCAGCTCCCCAGCTCCCGGAGCCCGTCTTCGCTGGCCTTGTCGGTCAGCCACACCGCTTCGACGGGGCCGCCCAGGCGCGCCGCTTCGCCGATCACCTCGGCCATCACCTTCTTCGGCGTGCCCTTGCGATCGTCTTCGACCACACACCAGATTGCGCCAGCCATCGTCGCGTCTCCTAGATCGCCTTCGCTTCTTCTCGAAGCGCGCGCACGAGCTCTTTCACGATGAGCATCATCAGATCGCTTTCGCTTCTTCGCGCAGCGCTCGGACGAGCTCTTTCACGGCGGTCGCCACGTCACCCTGGATGACCCGCCCCGGCGGCCGTGGCGGCAGCGCCTCGAGCGCGACGACGCTGAGCTGCGGCGGCTCGGCGCCGAGCCCGAGATCGCTCGCCTTGACGTCCTTGATCTCCTTCTTCTTGGCCCCCATGATCCCCTTCAGCGTCGGGTAGCGCGGCTCGTTGAGGCCCTTCTGGGCGGAGATCACCGCGGGCAGCGGAAGATCGAACACCTCGAGGCCACCTTCCACCTGGCGCGCGGCCCGGACGTTCTTGCCGTCGGCATCCACGCTCTCCTCCATGATCCAGGCCGCGCACGGCCAGCCCAGCACCTCGCTGAGCTGCGCGGTCACCGCGCCCATGTCGTCGTCGATCGCCTGCCGCCCGCACAGCACGAGCTGCGGCTGCTCCTGCTTGATGACGGCCGCCAGCGCGCGCGCCGTCGTGAGCGTGTCGGCCGCCGTCCACGCGGGATCGTTCAGGTGGATGGCGCGGTCGCAACCCATGGCCAGACAGGAGCGCAGCGCTTCCTTGGCGCGGTCGGGACCGAGACACACGGCGACCACCTCGCCCTGACCCCGCTTCTCCTTGACGCGCAGCGCCTCCTCCACGGCGAACTCGTCGTAGGGCGAGACGATCCAGGTGATGCCCGCGGTGTCGATGGCCTTGCCACCCGCGCCGATCTTCACCTGCGTCGCCGTGTCCGGCACCTGCTTGATGGCCACGAGGATCTTCATTCGAGCTCGCTCCTTTACGCCTGCTGCTCGTACGTGAGTTCCCGGGTGATGCGGAAGCGGTCGCCCGGGATGAAAACGCGATCGAAGACGACGGCGCGCGCGCCGGAATAGGAGACGCGCTCGGACTCGAACGCGGGCACTCCGGCCGCACAGCCGAGCTCGCGCGCCTCCCGCGGCCCCAGCCGGACGGCCGCGACGGTCTCGCGCGCCCGCGTGATCGGCAGGCCGAGCTTCAGCTCGAGCACCTGGCGCAGCGGCGTGGTCGTCAGGTCCGACTTCAAAACGTCCTCGCCGACGGCGGGGGGCAGGAACGAGCGCTGCAGGCTCATGGGATGGCCGTCGACCAGGCGAAGCCGCTCCACGGCGACGATTCGGGCTCGCGATCCGAGGCCGAGGGCCGCCGCCACCCGCCGGTCGGCCACGCCGAAGAGATTGCCGAGGACGCGCGTCGTGACCTGCTCGCCGAGCGCCGTGAGATCGCCGGCGAAGCGGCGCAGCGCGAGGATGTCGTAATCGATGGACGGAGCGGCCACGAAGGTGCCGAGGCCGTGACGACGGTCGATCAGCTTCTCGCGCTCGAGGACCTCGAGCGCCTGGCGCAAGGTCATGAGCGTCACGCCGAACTGGTGCGCGAGCTGCCGCTGATTAGGCAGTCGCTCCCCCGCTGTGAGCTCGCCATCCCGGATGCGCTCGCGCAGCGCCTCCGCGATGCGGTGATAGCGGGGCACCCTCACTGACACCTCCCGCATGACGTAGTGTTCTAGAACACTACGTCGGAACCTTCCCGGCCGCGTGTGTGGCCTTCGGGGGACGACGGCGGAACGGCGAGCAGCCTCAAATCTCGCCGCGACGATATTTTATGCACGTGCTCCCGACCGCGCAAGGCGTGTCCGCTTCCTCCACCGATAGACCATCGGGGCTGCGAGGGATACCACCCCAAGGGCCAACGCGCCCGCCATCAACCATCCGGAATGATGGACGGCTCGCACCGCGGGGGCTCCCACCACGTAGCCGAGGAGGACGTAGGCCCCGCCCACAGCAGGGCGCCGACCCCTTCCCAGGCCAGGTAACGCGGGTACGGGATCGTGCCCCGCGCCGCCAGGGGCGTGGTCGCGATGCGCACTCCCGCCACGAACCGTCCCAGCACGATGGCGGCGGCGCCGTACCTCCGGTAGTAATCCGTCGAGCGTTGCTCGCACTGACGCCGGGCCGTGCCGGCCAGCCGACAAACCAGCCGCAACGGTCCACGCCCGGTGAACCGGCCGATCGCGTACCAGAGGTGATCCCCGATGAGCGCGCCGGCGGCAGCCAGACCGATCACGAGCACGACGTTCGCCTCGCCTTGCGCGGCGATCGCACCGGTGACGACGAGGAGCAGGCGGCCGGGAAAGGGCAGCGCCGTCGCGTCGACGACCGCCGCCACGAAGGCAAGCACGTAGACGTGCTCGGTCAGCCACGCCATCGATTCCAGCGTACCGCCGAGCTCTAGCGGGACGGCGAAGGAGGCGTGAGTCCCGAGAGCGTGAGCGTGCTCACGTGGCCGCGCGCGAGGTCGAGCACCCGCACCGCGTGGTTGTTGGTGTCGGCGATGAACACGCGGTCGCCGGCGACCGTGAGGCTGCTCGGCTCGCTGAAGCGCGCCAACAGGGGTTCGCCGTCCTGCTGGCCTGGCTTACCGTCGCCGGCGATGGTGCGACACTCCGCGGTGCCCGGGTCGAGGCGCTTGATCTTGTGGTTGTAGGTGTCGGCGATCAGGACCGCGCCCGCGTGCCAGGCCACCCCGAGAGGATGTTGAAGTCGCACTTCGGCCGGTCCGATTCCGTCACGATCGCCGAACTCGAACAGCCCCTCACCGACGATCGTGCGGATCACGCCCTCGAGCGCGGGCTCGATCATCCTGATCGCGCTCGCCTCGCTGTCGGCCACGTAGAGTCGGACGCCGTCCGTCGTGAGTCCGCTCGGCTGGTTCATCGCCGCCTGCTGGCGTGGTCCATCTTCAAGGGCCTCGCGCCCGGTGCCGGTATGCGGACCGATCCAATCACCGCCGAGCGGCATCGCCCAGACCTGATGCGTTCCCGCCATGGCGACGTAGAGCACGCCGCCGGAGATCGTCAGATCCCACGGCGAGCTCAGAGCCGTCCGCCGCGCGGGACCACCCACCCGCTCTCCCGCGAGCTGCTGGCCCGTTCCGGCAATCGTCCTCACCCTGCCCGTCGCGAGATCCACGGTTCGCAGCACGTGATTCTCGGTGTCCGCGACGTAGAGGGTTCCGTCGGCGATGGCCAGGCCTTGAGGCTGGTTGAAGAACGCTTCCTCGGCCGCGCCATCGCCGAGCCCGGGCTTGCCGCAGCCGATGATCCGCCGCACATCACCGTCGAGGCCAGCCTCGACGATGCGGTGGTGCCCGGTGTCCGTCACGAAGAGACGCCCGCCGGCCTCGTCGGCCAGTAGCTTTCCCGGGAAGAGGAGGGGCGTGAGCGGCGCCGGCTCCTGGCCGGGTAGCCCGAGCGACCGGCGGTCGAGGACGCCGGCGGTCTCGAACTCGGCGACCATCTCACCGATGAGCCGATCGAAGGGCTCGAACGGGAATTCACCTTCGTGCTTGCCGATCACCTTGCCTCGCGGGTCGATGAACAGCAGCGTCGGCCAGGCGCGCACGGCGTACGCCTGCCAGACACGGAAGTCACGGTCGTTGACGACAGGATGACCGACGTTCAATCGCAGGATGGCCTGGCGAACGCTCTCCGTGTCCTGCTCGCTGATGAACTTGGGCGAGTGGACGCCGATCACGGCCACCTCGTCGTGCCACTTGCGTTCGAGCCTCCGCAACTGCGGAAGCACGTGCAGGCAGTTGATTCAGCAGAAGGTCCAGAAATCGAGCAGGACGAGCTTGCCCCGGAAGTTCCGCAGGCTGAGCGGGCGCGCCGCGTTCAGCCACTCGAGGTCGGTCGGGAAATCAGGCGCGTTGACGGCGCCCTCGAAGCGCGCGGCCATCAGACGGCGAGCGAGAGCTGCTCGGGCTGGGGCGCAGGCTCGAGCTTGACCTGACGCCGGTCGGCGACTTCGTAGCGCTCGCGCAGCGACGCCACCTGTCGCTTGATCGGCTCGGTCTCGCTCTTGGCCAGATACGTCGTCGCGCGGTACAGGCGCTCGTAGCGCGGCAGCAGCTCCGGCCAGTCGCGCGCCAGGTGCTCGAGGAAGTGCTCGCGCGTGCCCGGGGCCAGGAACAGCACGTTGCACCACACGCCGGTGGCGCCGGCCTCGCGGGCGGCGCGAACGACGTCGGTCAACAACTCCGGCTTGTCGGTGATCCCGGGAAGGACGGGTGCGATGCCGACGCCCGCGTCGATCCCGGCGTCGACGACGGCACGAAGCGCGCGCAGTCGCTGACGCGGAGGCGCCGTGCCCGGCTCCGTCTTGCGCCAGATCGTCGGATCGAGCGTGGGTACCGAGAACGTGATGTGAACTTCCGCGCGCCGCGAGGCCTCCTGCAGCACGTCGATGTCCCGGATGATCATGGGCCCGCGCGTGATGATGCTGAACGGGTTGCGCGCCGCCGCCAGGACCTCGAGACACTTCCGCGTCAGGCGGTAATAGCCTTCCACCGGCTGATAGGGATCGGTGGCGGCACCGATCGCGACGCCCTCACCGCGCCACGAGCGACGAGCCAGCTCCTGGCGCAGGACGTCGGCCACGTTGGTCTTCACGCGCACGGACTGACCGTACTCCTCGCCCGACGGCCGGTCGGCCCGGCGCTCGTACCCGCGAACGTAGCAGTACGTGCAGCGGTGGGCGCAGCCCATGTACGGGTTCAGCGACCAGCGGAAGGGCATCCCCTTCACGGGGTTCAGTGCACTCCGACAGGGCTCTTCGCGATACTCCGGGCGAACCATGGGGGGCCAAGGCTATCATGGCTGGCCATTCCACTCATCAGGAGGTTAGTGATGGCCCTCCGAGGCAAGGTCGCCATGATCACGGGCAGCGGCGGTGAGCACGGCTTCGGGCGGGCCATCGCCCGCCGGTTGGCCACGGAAGGCTGCGATCTCGTGCTGACCGACGTGGCGGCGACGGGCATCAAGGTCGTGGCGACCAAATCGACGGGGAGCTGGCGCGGGCTCGACGCCGTGGCCGATGAGGTGAAGAAGGCCGGGCGGCGGGCCATCACCGCGCTGGTCGACGTCCGCTCGACTGCCGAGGTCGACGCGGCGGTGCGCCAGGCCCTCGACACGTTCGGCCGCATCGACATCCTGATCAACAACGCCGCCGCTCCGCCCGGCGCCGATCGCGTGCCGGTGGTGGAGCTCGATGAGGACGCCTGGAGCACCGTGCTCGACGTGAACCTCACGGGGACGTTCCTGTGCTCGCGTGCGGTCGCGCGCACGATGCTGGAGCACGAGGTGCGCGGCCGCATCGTCAACATCTCGTCCAACTGCGGAAAGATGGGCTACCCGAAGCTCGCCGCCTACTGCGCCTCGAAGTTCGGGATCATCGGCTTCACGGAGTCCCTGGCCATGGAGCTGGCGCCGGCCGGCATCACCGTGAACGCCATCTGTCCGGGCGCCGCCGACACCGACCGCCTCGATTACCTCGGCCGGCGTCCGGACGGATCGTTCGACCCGGCGCTGCGCGGGCAGGAGATCAAGATGCGCGGCGTCAGCGTCCCGATTGGCCGGCTCGCGACCGCCGAGGATGTCGCCGAGGTCGCCGCGTTTCTCGTATCCGACGGCGCCGGATACATCACGGGTCAGGCGATCAACGTGGCCGGCGGCTCGATCATGCACTGAGCGCGGTCAGTGGTCGCCGCGCTCGGAGACACCGCAGATTCCATGTGAGATCGGCGGAGCGATCGGCGTGGCGGAAACGTGCCCGCCGTCGCTAGCTTGCGGTCGCGATGAGGCGTGCCAGCGCTCCCTGCGATACAGGCTTCACGAGATGGGCATCGAACCCGGCCTCGTTCGAACGACGACGATCGTCGCTCTGCCCGTACCCCGTGACGGCGATGAGCGTCGTGGTCTTCCCGAACGGGGTGGCCCGTAACGCGCTCGCGACCTCGTAGCCGTCGAGCCCGGGCAGGCCGAGATCGATCAAGATGACCTCAGGGTGCTCCGCCAGAGCGACCGCCACGCCACGGGTTCCATCACTCGCCTCGCTCACGTGATGTCCCTGCGCCTCGAGGAGCAGGCGCAGGGACTCCCGCGCGTCGGCGCTGTCCTCGATGATCAGGACGCGTCGGGGCCGCCCGCGAGGGAGCGGCGGCGATGGAGGCCGGAGGGGTGCCGCGGCTACCTCGACGGGTAGGCGAACGGTGAACTGAGCCCCACATCCCTCCCCTTTGCTGAACGCGGTGATGGTCCCACCGTGCAGCTCTACGAGACGGCGAGTCAGGGTGAGGCCGACCCCGAGTCCCCCGAGCGACCGATCGATGGGCTGCTCGGCTTGAGCGAATAGCTCGAACACCCGGGACAGCATATCGGACCGGATGCCCCGCCCCGTGTCGGTCACGCGCAGGACGGCTTCCTGGGCTTCCCTGATCACATCGACGTGGATGGAGCCACCCGCTGGCGTGTACTTGATGGCGTTCTGCAGAAGGTTCGTGACGATCTGCTCGAGGCGTGTGAGGTCGCCGTTCACGATCGCCGGCTCGGCTTCGAGGGTGATGCGATGCTCCAGGCCCTCGCTACGCTCGCGGAGTGAGCGCACGCAGTTGCCGGCCACATCGCCGAGGTCCAGCGGCTCGCGATTCAACGCGATCTTGCCCGCGGTGACGCGCGCCACGTCCAGCAGATCGTCCACGAGGTGGGCGAGATGGTGAGATTGACGGTGGATGATCTGCCGCAAGCGACTCGCCGTCTCGTCCTGTCCGCCGCGGCGTTCCAGCGCGCCCACGGCGGCGACAATGGCGCCCAGCGGGTTCCGGAGCTCGTGGGAGAGCGTGGCCAGAAATTCGTCCTTGGCCCGGTTCGCCTCGGCGGCGGCACGGTAAAGCTGCGCGTTGTCGAGGAAGATGCCCGCCAGATCGCTGATACCCTGCAGCAGCCGCACGTCGTCGTCCGTGATCGACCGGCGCTCGCTCCACCAGATCACGAAGAAGCCCCCGACGGGCTGTTCCTTGATACAGATGGGCATGAACAGATCGGACTGGTGGGGAAACCGGTTCAAGGTGTCACGATCGACCCGCGGGTCGGTTGCCATGTCGTCCGTCCACACAGCCCGTCGCGCCTCCCAGGCCTCTTCAATCGCCGGGTGGTTTTTGATGGGGATCGGGAATTGCTGAAAGGTCGCCCGCATGTCTTTCGGCACGCGATAACCGGCGACGGGTTGGAGATAGTCGCCGTTCGGGCCGGCTAGAAAGGCGCCGGCCATGTCGGCGCCGAGCGCATGAGCGATTTCGCGAGCCACCCGTCGCATCGTCTCCGTCGGATCCAGCGTCGCGCTCAGGGTACGACTCACGGCGAGGAGCGTCTCCGTCTCCAGCAACCGCCGCTTCTGGCGGATCAGCAGCTCGGCCCGCTCGATCTCGGCCTGCTTGCGATCGGACACGTCGCGCAGAATGGCGAGGTGCCGGTCCTCGAGGAAGTGCGCGGTGGCGGCGTATTCCACGTCGCGCACGGTGCCGTCCGCACACACCACACGGAGCTCGCCGGTCTGTTGGCCGGTCTTCAGGAAGGTCCGCCACGCCGTGTCGAGATCGACCTCGGAGTCGAGGAACTGATCGAAGCGGCAGCCCACGAGGTCGGCGCGGGGCGAGCCGAGGAGCTGCGCGGCCGCCGGGTTCACGTCGATGAAGATTCGCGCATCATCGATGATCAGCACCGCGTCCAGCGCGGCCGCAAAGAGCGCCTTGAACTCTCGATCGCTCGACATCACCACACTGATTTCGGGGACCCGTTTCGACGATAACCGCGGTAAGAGCGCCGTGACCGAGACTACGTCTCGCCCGCCACTCCGTCAAGGTGAAGAGGAACGCCTCAATCGCGGCGGGTCAGCGGCGGCAGGTCCGTCGTCCGCAGCGTTTGCTCGAAGCGGCTGACGTTGCGAGCGTTGAGGCCGAAGTCGAAGCCCATGCAGCGGGCGAGTCGACTCTCGACCTCCAGCCGGGTGGCCTCGCCATTCTCGTGCGCCGCGATCGTGATCACCGTCGCAATCCCGAACCGTCGCACGCGCGCCTCGAGCGTCAATGCCTCGGCATCGTAGCGCGTGAGCCGCGCGCCCATGCGGCGCAGAACCGCGGCGCTGCGGAGCAGGACTTCTTCAGGCGGGCCGACAACGGCTACTTCTTGTAGTCGCGGTGCCACAACTCGATGTAGTCGCGAGCGTTCCGCTTGATGTCCTCCAGCTCCTCGGCGCTCATCCGGCGCACTGGCTTGGCGGGCACGCCCATCACGAGCCAGCCCGCCGGCACCACCTTACCAGGCGGTACCAGCGCGCCGGCGCCGACCTGGGCGCCTTCCTCGACCACCGCTCCATCGAGGACGACGGCGCCGATGCCGATGCGCGCGTCGTCCCTCACCGTGCAGGCGTGAACGACCGCGCGGTGGCCGATCGTCACGCCGGCGCCGACGATGCAGGGATGCTCCGGCGTGACGTGGAGCACCGAGCCGTCCTGCACGTTCGAGTTACGACCGAGCCGCACGTAGTTGTCCTGGTCGCCGCGCAGCACGGCCATGGGCCACACGCTGGCGCCGGCCTCGATGGTCACGTCGCCGATGACCTGGGCGGCCTCGTCTACCCACGCCGTCGGATCGACGCGTGGAGTGCGACCGGGGACGCTCCTGATCACGCCACCTCTCCGGCCGTGACCGCAATGCACTGGCCGGAGATGTTCCTGGCCCCGTCGCTCGAGAGGAACACGGCGAGCGAGGAGATGTCGGCGGCGACGACCATCCGTCCGAGCGGCTGGCGAGACAGGAATTGCTTGCGCATCTGGTCCACGGGCACGCCTCGCACCTCGGCCTGGCCGGCGATCACACGATCGATGCGATCGCCCTCCACCGCGCCCGGGGCGATCGCGTTGACACGGATGTTGTGCGGACCCAGCTCGGCGGCGAGGCCGTAGGTCATCCCGATCTGGCCCGCCTTCGACGAGCAGTAGCCGATGCGGAACGCGAGACCGCGACGGCCGGCCACCGAGGAGATGTTCACGATGGCGCCGCCACCGGCCTTGATCATCTCCGGCACCACGAAGTGGGTGCACATGTACGACGACGTGAGGCACGAGTTGATCGTGTAGAACCAGTCCTCGGTCGAGTACTCCTGCACGGGCTTGGTGGGCCCGCCATCGCCCGCGTTGTTGATCAGCGTGTCGATCTTCCCGAACGCTTTCACACTCGCGGCGACGAGATTCTTGACGTCGGCCTCCTGCGCGGCGTCCCCGACGACGGCGATGGCGCTGCCGCCCGCCTTCTCGACGAGCCGTACCGTCTCCCTGACCAGGTCGGCCGAGCGCGCGTTGCAGACGACCTTGGCGCCCTCGCGCGCGAACATCTGGCTCATCACCCGGCCGATGCCCTTGCTCGCTCCCGTGATGATCGCCACCTTGCCGTCGAGCATGCCCATGGCTACGCCACCTCGAAGAGGCCGGCGGCGCCCATGCCGCCGCCGATGCACATCGTGCAGACCACGTAGCGCGCGCCGCGCCGCTTGCCCTCGATGAGCGCGTGACCCACCATCCGCGCGCCGCTCATGCCGTAGGGATGACCGATCGAGATGGCGCCGCCGTCCACGTTGAGCTTGTCCATGGGGATGCCGAGCTTGTCGCGACAGTAGATCACCTGCACCGCGAACGCCTCGTTCAGCTCCCAGAGATCGATCTGGTCCATCTTGAGACCGAAGCGCTCGAGCAGCCGCGGCACCGCAAAGACGGGGCCGATGCCCATCTCATCGGGCTCGCAGGCGGCGACGGTGAAGCCACGGAAGATCCCGAGCGGATGGAGCCCACGCCGCTCGGCGAGCCTGGCGTCCATCACGACACACGCCGAGGCGCCGTCGGAGAGCTGGCTGGCGTTGCCGGCGGTGATGTAGCCCTTCTCACCGCGCACCGGCGCGAGCTTGGCCAGGCCTTCCAGCGTCGTGTCGGGACGATTGCCCTCGTCCTTGGTGAGCGTCACCGGCTCCTCGCGCATCTCCCCCGTGGCCTTGTCCTGCGTCAGCTTGGTCGTCGTGATCGGCACGATCTCCTGCGCGAAGCGACCACTCGACTGCCCCGCGGCCGTGCGCTGCTGGCTGGCCAGCGCGTACTCGTCCTGCCGCTCGCGCGTGATGTAGTAGCGCTTGGCCACCACCTCGGCCGTGTCGATCATCGGCATGTAGACCTCGGGCTTGTGCTCGTCGATCCATGGCTCGTGGATACGGAAGTTGTTGAAGTGCTCGTTCTGCACGAGGCTGACCGACTCGACGCCGCCCGCGACCATGATCGGCACGCGGTCGACGATCACCCGGTGCGCGGCCATCGCAATCGCCTGCATGCCGGAGGAGCAGAAGCGATTCACCGTCACGCCGGCCGTCGTCACCGGCAGCCCGGCCCGCAGCGCCGACTGGCGCGCGATGTTCTGTCCCGTCGCGCCCTCGGGTAGCGCGCAGCCGAGGATCACGTCCTCCACTTCCCCCGGCTCCACCCGCGCCCGCTCGACCGCGTGCTTGATGACGTGACCGGCCAGCGTCGCGCCATGCGTGTTGTTGAGCGCGCCGCGGTAGGCCCTGCCGATTCCGGTGCGCGCGGTCGATACGATGACGGCCTCTGCCATGGGTGAATCTCCTTTTTGAAGGCGAGCGGGCGCGGGACTCAGCGCCGCCGCGCGTAATTCTCGATGATGAACCCCGCGATGGAGTGCCGCGCCGGGCCGACCGGCAGCGCGTCGCGCGGGAACCAGCGCGCGTCTTCCAGCTCCTCGCGATCGACCGCGATCTCGCCGCCCGCGTACTGGGCCACGAAGCCGACCATGAGCTGGCTCGGGAAGGGCCAGTTCTGGCTGCCGACGTAGTGGATGTCCTTCACGTCCACGCCGACCTCTTCCTTCACCTCACGGGCGACGGCGCCTTCCAGAGACTCACCGTTGTCCACGAACCCCGCGATCAGCGCGTAGCGTCCGGGGGCCCAGATCGACTTGCGGGCCAGGAGCACGCGCTCACCGTCGCGAACGAGCACGATGACGCACGGGTGAAGGTGCGGGTAGTGCTCGTAGCGGCACTTCGCGCAGCGTTTGCCCCACTCGGCCTCGATCCGCTCGGTCTGCTCGCCGCAGCGGGGGCAATGACCACTGGTCGATTCCCACCAGAGGGCCTGCATGGCCATGCCACCGAGCGAGAGCAGATCGTCGGGGAGCTTCGTGCCCTGCATCGGCACGCACGTCTCGCCGTGGTAGCCCGCCGGCAGCTTGTCCTCGCGGCCGAGGCCGACCACCCAGCACGGCTCGCCGCGCCACGTGCCGAGCAGGAGCGCCTGCTTGGTTGCCACCTCGAAGCCGGCCGGGGGATCGCCGAACGGCAGGGCCAGCTCGTGGTTGTCGTTCGAGACGATCAGGCCCTGGTCCTGGACGATGAGCCAGTGGCCGCGGCGGCCGGGCAGCGCGCCGCCCCGCTTGGCGGGCTCGAAGGTCTGGCCGATGCACTCGCGGTTGAAGGGGAGGGTCGCGGTCAGTGGGGTCATCGTGCCCATCTTATGGTACAGACCTAGGTATGGACCAGCCATTCACCGAACGCCGGCTGCGCTTCATGGACGCCATCGGCGAGGGGCTCGCGGTCATCCCCGGGGCCCAGGAGATCATGCGGAACGCCGATACCAACTACGATTTCCGCCAGGCCTCGGACTTCTTCTTCCTGACGGGCTTCGACGAGCCCGACGCCGTCGCGGTCTTCAACCCCACGCACGTCAAGGAGCGCTACGTCCTGTTCGTGCGGCCCCGCGACCGCGAGATGGAGATCTGGAACGGCTATCGCGCCGGCATCGAGGGCGC
>MNEG01000125.1:0-3638 GCA_001917585.1 Candidatus Rokubacteria bacterium 13_1_40CM_68_15 | reverse complement strand
TCGAGGACCCGTCGCCGATCCTCCACGAGCTGCGGCTACGAAAGCTGCCCGAGGAGCTGGCCCGTCAGCGCCGCGCCTGCGAGATCAGCGCCGAGGGCCACACCGAGGCGATGCGCTTCACACGGCCCGGATTGATGGAATACCAGGTCCAGGCCGTCCTCGAGTACGTCTTCCGGATGAACGGCTCGCGGCGCAACGCGTACCCGTCGATCGTCGGCTCGGGGCCGAACGCCTGCATCCTGCATTACCTCGAGAACAACCGGCGCATGGAGGACGGCGACCTGCTCCTGATCGACGCCGGCTGCGAGTACGGCTATCAGGCATCCGACATCACGCGGACCTTTCCCGTGAACGGGCGCTTCACGGCGCCCCAGCGGGCGATTTACGAGATCGTGCTGCGCGCCCAGCTCGCCGGCATCGCGGCCACCAGGCCCGGGCAGCGTTACGAGGCGATCCACGACGCGGCCCGGCGCGTGTTGACCGAGGGCCTGGTCGCGCTCGGGCTCCTCCCGTGCGGCGTGGAAGAGTCACTCGCGATGCATCACTACCGCGAGTTCTACATGCACGGCACCGGACACTGGCTCGGCATGGACGTCCACGACGTCGGCGATTACCGCATTCGCGGCAGCTCGCGCGAGCTCGAGCCGGGCATGGTCTTCACCGTCGAGCCCGGCCTCTACTTCGACCCGGCCCGCGAGTCGGCCACGTTCTACCTCCGCGAGTTCAGCGAGCAGGAGATGCTCGAGCGCCGACTGCGCCTGGGCGCGACCGCCGCCCGGAGGCTGGACGAAGAAGAAAAGGCCAAGGCCGAGAAGATCGTGCATCCGATCCCGCGCGAGTTCCGCGGCATCGGCGTCAGGATCGAGGACGACATCCTCATCACCGCCGAGGGCCATGACGTGCTGACCGTCGGCGCGCCCAAGACGATCGACGAGGTCGAGCGGATCTGCGCGGAAGCACCGCGCCTGCCCCGCTGGTGAAGGTTCTCTCCTTCGACGTCTACGGCACCCTGGTCGACGTGCGTGCCGGCTCCCGCGCTGCCTTCGCCGACATCGTCGCCTCGGTCGGCGCGCGTCATCTGGATCCACTGGAGTTCTGGGAGCGCTGGGAGGCGGCCAACATCCGGCGCTACTGGCAACCGTATCGGCGCTACCGCGAGATCTGCCGGGACTCGCTGGCCGACACGTTCGCCCACTTCGGACTTCGAGGCGACCCTGGATTGATCCAGCGCTATTTCGACGCGTTTGGGAGCTTCGAGCGCTTTCCCGACGTGGATGGCGTCCTCGAGCGGCTCGCTCGCCGTTTCCGGCTCGC
This sequence comes from Candidatus Rokubacteria bacterium 13_1_40CM_68_15, assembly GCA_001917585.1. Classification (GTDB taxonomy): domain Bacteria; phylum Methylomirabilota; class Methylomirabilia; order Rokubacteriales; family CSP1-6; genus 40CM-68-15. Next base: position 2,324 of record MNEG01000125.1, on the reverse strand, counting down.
GATCGTGTCGAACATCGACGACGACCTGCTGGCGGCGACGGCCCTCGGTCGCCGGTTCGACCTCGTCTGCACGGCGGAGCGCGCCCACGGCTACAAGCCGGACGGCGCGCTGTTCCGCCATCTCACCAGGGAAGCCGGCGTGGATCTCGCCGAGCTGCTGCATTCGGGCCAGTCGCAGCGCACCGATATGGTCGGCGCCAAGCCGCTCGGGATCACGGTGGCGTGGATCAACCGCCGTGGCTTGCCGCTGGCGGCCGACGTCCCCAAGCCGGACCACGAGTTCAGGGACCTGCGCCCGCTGCTCGATCTGCTCGGGAGCTGATTGCCGGCAAATCAGACCTCGAGATGAAGCCATTCCGTTTCGGCGTCAGCGTGAGGAGTGCTCGATCGTGGGCCGAGTGGGCCGACAAGGCCCGCAAGCTCGAAGACCTCGGTTACTCGGTCTTGGCCGTTCCCGATCACCTCACCGACCTGCTCGCGCCGATGCCGGCGCTGGTCGGTGCCGCCGCGGCGACGAAACGTCTTCGGGTCGGCACGATGGTCCTCAACAACGACTTCCGTCACCCCGTGCTGACGGCCCGTGAGGGCGCAACGCTCGACTTCCTCACCGATGGCCGGCTCGAGCTGGGCCTGGGCGCCGGGCACATGAAATCCGAATACGACCAGGCGGGGCTGGCCTTCGATCCTGGAGCCACCAGGGTCGAGCGGCTGGGGGAGGCCGTCGTGATCGTCAAGCGCTTGCTCGAGGGCGAGTCGGTCACCTTCGCCGGGCGCCACTATCGCGTGACCGATCACACGATTCACCCGCTTCCCGTCCAGCGACCTCGTCCGCCTATCTTCATCGGCGGAAGCGCTCCACGACTCCTGGCCCTCGCCGCGAAGGAAGCCGACATCGTCGGGCTGACCGGGATCGCCTTCCGGCGCGGCGGAGCGGTGCGCGATGTCTCCGACTGGAAAGCGGCGGTCGTCGACGAGCGGGTCCAGCTCGTGCGAGAGGCCGCCGGCGATCGATACGACTGCCTCGAGCTGAACGCGCTGGTGCAACGGGTGGTCGTGACGGACGATCGCCGGACGGCTGCCGAAGAGCTGGCGCGCCGCTGGGACCAGCTGAGCCCCGAGGAGATTCGGGAGAGCCCGTACGTGCTGATCGGGACCGTGGAACAGCTGGTCGAGGATCTTCAGGCGCGCCGCGCGCGCTGGGGCATCTCCTACTACGTCATCTTCGAGCCGTACATCGACGCCTTCGGACGGGTCGTCGCTCGCCTCGCCGGCCGGTAGGCGCGACTTCAGAGGCCAGGCACTAGAACCCGAGCGCGATGTCGGCCTGCGGGCGTTCGCGCTCGGCCGTCACGCCTGCCGTCACCGCACGATCGCCCAGCTTCCTCAGCTCGGGCGCCACCGCGCGCGCGAACAGGCGCATGTTGCGCTCGGCCTCGTCGTACGGCATCCCGGCGTAGGAGAAGACGCCGACGAACGCCTGATTGCCGACGCGTTCGCGGATGTCGATGATCCGCGCGTAGCACTGCTCGGGCGTGCCCCAGACTTGAAGGCCGAGGAAGAAGTCGATGACCTTGTCGGTGCCGTACTGCGCGATCTTCTCGGTCATCTTGCCGTAGTACTCGTAGCCGCGCGTCTTGGCCAGATGATCGCCGGCGAACTGGTAGTGCTCGAGCACCGACTGGTAATAGCCGCCGATGTACTGGCGAGCCATCGCCTCGGCGCGGTCGGCGCTCTCGTCGCAGAACGTCCAGCCGGCGGCGATGGGCGCGGGCGCCTCCGCCGCGTTGACCTCGCGATACATCGTGCGGTACGCGTCCAGCTCCTTGGCCACCTCGTGCCACGGCTTCTGCGGGATGATCAGGATGCCCACGCCGAGCTCGGCCATGATCCGCGCCGACTCCGGCGAGACGGCGGCCGCGTAGGTCCGCCCGCGGAACGACTTGAACGGCGCCGGGCGGATCCGCACGCGCGGCTGCGTCACGAAGTCGCCCGTCTGCTCGCAGAACCCGCTCTCGAGCCCGCGCAGCACCATCGCCGCCGACTCCACGAATCGCGGCCGGGACTCCTCCATCGGCAGACGGAAGCCGTCGAACTCGACCTTGGCGGCGCCGCGGCCGAGGCCGAGGATCAGGCGGCCGCCCGACATGGCATCGAGCATCGCGACCTGCTCCGCCACCCGGAGCGGATCGTGCCAGGGCAGGACGACCACCATCGAGCCGAGATTGATCCGCTCGGTGCGCCCGGCCATGTACGACAGGAACTGCAGCACGTCGGGGCACATCGTGTAGTCGGTGAAGTGGTGCTCGACGCCCCAGATCGAGTCG
>MNEG01000077.1 GCA_001917585.1 Candidatus Rokubacteria bacterium 13_1_40CM_68_15 | reverse complement strand
GAGCGCTCCCCGCAGCCGATGAACGATGTCGGGCTTGATGGGCCCGCCCTTGATGACCAGAACCACCGCTGGCCGCCACTCCTCGGCCACCCGCTGCAGCCGCCCGAGCAGCACGCGGGTGTAGAGGGCCTTCGTGGGTTTGTTCTTGTACAAGGCGTTCTCGCGCCGGTAGGCGAAGGTGCGCACCTCGTGACCGAGTGCGGTCAGCTCGTCCGCGAAGTCCATTCCCATGAGCCCGGGACGGTCGAAGGGAAGAACGATCAGCCAGCGCACGGCGGTAGCCTAGCACGCGCCCGCCGGCGTCGGCCGTCAGGCGACGGCGGAGGCGGCGAGGGCCTGGCGACAGCGGGCGGCGAAGAGCGGATCGAAGAGGGCGGCGGTGGCGACCAGGACGCCGTCGGCGCCTTCGCGCAGGAGGTGACGAGCGCGCTCGTCAGTCGAGATGCCACCCACAGCGAGGATCGCGTGCGGCCACGCGCCGGCCCTGCGCCAGACGAGCAGCTCCTCGACCTGACGCGAGGCCACCGGGAAGGTGGCGGAGCCGACGACCTCGGCCCACTCGCGTCCCTCGAAGGCGGCCTTGCCTTCGTCATCGACCACGCGCCGCGGAATGGCGTGCACGAGGACGAAGCCGTGCGCCCACGGGGCCAGCTTGGTCGCCGTCTCATGCAGCGCGCGGGGCGTGCGGAAGATTCCCAGCTTCGCCAGCACGGGCACGCTGACGCTGGTCCGAACCCGGTAGAGGATCTGGGCAGCGAGCGGTACGTGCTCGTACACCATCTGACCAGGTTCGCCGAACGGGTTCGGCACCGCCAGATGGACCTCGATCGCATCGGCGCCGGCTTCGGACGCCCATGTCGCACACAGCGCGTAGTCGGCGATGAACGCGTCGATCCCGTCCGTCACGCTGGGCGTGCCCACGACGCTGACCACGAGCATCTGGCCGCGGCCGATGCGTTCCTTGGCGCGGCGCACGTCCTTCCGCCAGACCTCCGGGTCCATGGACGGCAGGCCCAGGGAGACCGCGATCGTTGTGCTGCCGTTCACGGCGGGCCGCCGCGCGATCACGGCTCCCTCCTCGCGATTGTCCACATGACGGATGTTGGGCAGGCTGAGCGCGCCATGGGGCTGGGACCGTACCGTGGCGTACGTGAGGATGTCGTAACCAAGCCGGGCATAGCCTTCGATCCACCGCGAGTTCAGCAGTGGGCCGGCGGCAACGCCGAGCGGCGAGTTCAGATCGTAACCGACGAGGCGACCACCAGGACCGGGAGGGAGTCGGCGAAGCCGCGGTAGCGCAGGGGCGTGTGCATAATTCCAAGAGTACGAGCGATCGACCCGATAGATAGCGGTAATGGCCGCCAGCCTCCCTTTCCCTGGGATGCGTCCTCTCGAAACATCATCATATCACGCACTTAGACCTCGCGCATCCTTTGGTCAGACCTTTCTGAACGCGATATCGCAACGATTCGTCGGCTCAGCGGAACGCCGGGACGACCTCGCGAGCGAGAAGTTCGAGCTCACGCATGATGTGGCGATGCGGCATGCCCGGAAAGAACGTCCGGCAGATCAGATGAGTCATGGCGTACGCCTCGACGAACCGCCGGATCTTCGCCACGCACTGCTCGGGACCGCCGATGATGAAGCGATCCTCCATCAGCTTGTCGAGATCGGTCGCGATGGAGGCATCGATGAACGGATGCCGCCAGCCGCCCGCGTACTCTTTGCGATAGGCGACCATGATGTGCCGCTCGGCCAGCTCGCGCGCCTGCCGATCCGTGTCGGCGATGATCAGATCGCGCGTCAACGGCCATTCCGTAATCGGGCTGGCGAGCCCGGCCGCCTTGCGGTTCTCGAGGAACTGCCGCTTACCAGCGAGCAGTCGTTTGAGGTCTGCCGTCGGACCGGGAAGCCAGTTGTCGGCCAGCGCCCCAGCGCGCTTCAGCGTGAGGTCGCCCCATCCGCCGATCCACACGGGCGGGTGCGGCTTCGTCATCGGCTTGGGCTCGATGCGGCCCTCGACGGCGTAGTACCGGCCTTTGAACTGAATCCTCTCCTGCGTCCAGAGGCCTTTCATGACGGCGAGCTGCTCTTCGAATCTGGCCCCGCGCTTCTCGAGATCGACTCCATAGAGCGCGAATTCGTCCGGCTTGTAGCCGATGGCGATGCCGAGCGTGAAGCGGCCGCCCGACATCACGTCGAGCATGGCGACCTCTTCGGCGAGACGCACGGGGTGGTAGAACGGCGCCACGAGGATGTTGGTGCCCAGCATCATGCGGGACGTCCGCGTGGCGAAGCCCGCCAGCACGGTGAGCGGCGACGGCCAGTAGTGATCCACGACCGCGTGATGCTCCTCCATCCACGTGGAGTCGAAGCCCAGCTCCTCGGCGCGAGCGACTTCCTCCAGCGCCTCGCGGTAGTAGTGGCCGCCTTCGATGGGGATGAAGCCGATCTTCAGTCGAGCCATTGGAGCTCCTTGCGCGTCGATTTCTGGGCGTGCACGTGGGCGTCGTCCGCGAAGTCGTCGAACATGCGCCGGCGATACTATCGTATTCGTCGCCACGGTGGCGCCGCCACGTCCTGACAGACGAAACACGCCGGCGACGGCGCGGGAGCGCGCCGACGAGCTGGAGGCTGGAACCCACCGCGGTGCGTGCGACGGACACCCGCCATCACACGGTGTCCTTGACAGCCGTCGACGCGGTGATTAGGGTGAGGCTCCCGCCGCGCCGCGACGGGGCAAGGAGGCTTGCCCGATGCGACTTCCGAAGGGCTATCACGCGCTGCAGCGCCTACCCGAAGACAAGGTGACGGATCAGATCACGCGCCGCGTGCTCACCGGCGACAAGGGCATGATCGTGTGGTGGTCGATGAAGGCGGGGGCGCACGCGGCCGCTCACCGCCATCCGCACGAGCAGATCTTCTGGGTGATCTCGGGACGCATGGACTTCCGGCTCGGCGACGAGAAGCGCTCCTGCGTGGCCGGCGACCTCGGCGTCATCCCGGGCGGCGTCGAGCACGAGGCGTGGTTCCCGGAGAACACCGAGGTCGTGGACGTCTTCTCGCCGCCCCGCGAGGACTTCCTCACCGGCGAAGCACCCGCTTACATGCGAAAGGGGTAACAGCATGCAACCCGGCTGGCTGAAACAGTACTTTCATGAGCACGTCGACGTCTCGCGACGGGACTTCGTGAAGTCTGGCTTCGTGGCGGGTGTGGCGGCCGGCGTGGCGGCCGGCGCGGCCGGATCGGCCGAGCAGGCCGAGGCGCAGACGTACATCAATCCGCTCGGCGGCCAGTGGTGGCCGTCGTCGTGGGGCGCCCAGGACGTGCGTGGCGCCAACAACCGCATCACGCCGCAGAAAGTGCTGGAGGCGGCGCGCCTCATCAAGACGGGCAAGATCTACCAGCTCGGGCGGGTGCTGGAGAAGGGCATCCCGCTGTTCGGGGAGCGCCTGGGCGCTCACGTGGTGCTGCCGGGCACACCGACGGGCGGCCCGTTCGGCAATCACAAGATGTACTACCACGACGAGCTGTTCGTCGGGGAGATCGGCCAGATCGGGTCCCAGTTCGACGGTCTCGGTCACATCGGCATGATGGCCAGTGACGGCAAGATCCGCTACTACAATGGCTACACGCAGGAGGAAGTCGGCACGGCGTACGGGATCAAGAAGGTCGGCATCGAAGAGCTGAAGCCGTTCTTCACGCGCGGCATCCTCCTCGACGTCCTCGCCGTGAAGGGCGGGGAGCGCCTGCCGATCGGCTACGTCATCACGATGGACGACGTGCAGCAGACGTTGCGACGACAGGGGATCCGCGAGCCGGGCGAGGGCGACGCCGTGCTGTTCCGTACCGGCCACGGCAAGCTGTGGAAGAAGGACAACGCCGAGTTCAACAAGGGCTGCCCCGGGCCCGGCGCCACCGTAGGGCGATGGCTGGTCGACAAGAAGGTCTGTGTGGTGGGCGGCGATACCTGGCCGGTGGAGGCGGTGCCGGGCGAGAGCCCCGACCTGCCGTTCGCCTGCCACGCCATCTGGATCACGATGAACGGCATCTTCATCAACGAGAACCTCGACCTCGAGGCGCTCGCTGCCGACAAGGCGTACGAGTTCGCGTGGTCCTTCAACCCGCTCCCCCTGAAGGGCGCGACAGGGTCGCCCGGAAACTCGGTGGCGATCGCCTGAGCGACGGCCTGAGCCGCGTTCGGTTCCGCGAGGGCGTCGTCCTCTCGCTCGCCCTCGTACCCTCGGTGTTCGTCTACGGCACGGTGTTCGGCGGCCTCGCCGTCCAGGCTGGCCTGCACGCCGTCGAAGTGCTGGCCATGTCGGTGCTCGTCTTCGCGGGCGCCGCCCAGTTCGTCGCCGTGCCGATGATCGCGGGCGACGCGTCGCCACTGTCGGTCATCCTCACCACCTACGTCGTCAACATGCGCCACTACCTGATGGCGGCGACTCTGGCGCCGTCCATCGGAGCGTTCTCGCGCTGGCGATTGGCGCTGATCGCGCACGTCGTCAACGACGAGTCGTTCGCCGTGTCGGTGTCGCGCTCGCGCCCGCCTGACGCGGGGATCTTCCTGGGCAGCGCTGCCGCCATCGCAGCGGCCTTCGTGGGCGGCGTGGCGGTGGGGACGCTGATCGGCGGCCTGGTGGCAGAGCCCGAGCGCTACGGCCTCGACTTCGCCTTTCCCGCGGTGTTCCTCGCGCTGGTCGCGACCCAGCTGCGCCGCCGTGGAGACTGGCTGGTCGCCGTCGGTAGCGCCCTCGTGGCGCTCGCCATCGCCGTCAGGCTCCCCGGCAACTGGCACATCGTCATCGCCGGCCTGACGGTGAGCGCTGCCGGAGCGCTGGCCGGCGATCCCGAGGACGCCCGGTGAGAGCGAGCGTGGTGTTGACGATCGCCGGAATGGCGGTCGTCACGTATCTCACACGCGCGCCGCTGCTGCTGGCGCTGGCCCGTCGGCCGTTGCCGACGCGGCTCCGGCTGTGGCTGCGCCTGATCCCGCTGGCCGTGCTGCCCGCTCTCGCCGTGCCGATGGTGCTGGCGCCGGGCGGCCAGCTGGTGCAGAGCGTCGCCGAGCCGCGGCTGTGGGGCGCCGTCGCGGTGGTCGTGCTGGCGGGCCGGCGCGTAAATCTTCTCGTCAGCGTGACCGCGGGCGTCGCCATCGTCGCCGTCCTCCGGGCGATCGGGTAAGATCAGCGAGATGGTGGAGTCGTTCACGGCCGAAGAACGTGCGGCCCTCTCGCCCTACGTCACGAATCTCGACGGCCCGGTCTTCGCGCTCACCAATCTTCCCGAGGTCGTCAAGGGAGCGCTCTTCGCGCGGTATTCCCGCTCGCCGAAGTCACTCCGCCGCCTGCTCCTCGACGAGTTCATGGGAACAGGAGCGCTCGAGCGTCCGGTCGGGCCAGCGTTCGACACGACGCGCGCCGAACAGCTCTACGAGCGGGTCTTCTTCGAGTACGGCGATGATTCGGTCGCCCAGCTCGGCGGTGTGCATCTCGCCTGCGAGGGTGCGTCGAACATCCTCACCAAAGTCCTCGAGTGGGGCCGTCTCATGGCGTACCTCGAGCAATCCACGCGCTACATTCCCTACGACGACCAACCCGGCGGCCGCTACCGCTATCACGTTCCGCAGGAGCTGGCGGGGCCGCTGCGGGAGCGCTACGTGGCGACGCTCGATCGCGTCTTCGAGACCTATCGCACGTGGCTGCCGCGCCTGCGCGACTCCTTTGCCGCGCGCTTCCCACGGGCCCAAGGCGATTCCGAGCAGGTGTACCGGATGAGCATCCGGGCCAAGGCCCTGGACACGCTGCGGGGACTGCTGCCGGCGGCGACGACGTCGAACGTGGGGATCTTCGCCACCGGCCAGGCCTATGAGCAGCTGCTCCTGCGCATGCGCGCTCATCCGCTCGCCGAGGTACGTGATTACGCCGATCTGATGCTCGTCGAGCTGCGCAAGGTGATCCCCGCCTTCCTCCGCCGGGTGGACCTCGCCGAGCGTGGAGGCGCGTGGTCGTCGTACCTGGCCGAGACGCGCGAGGCGGTGCGCGAGATGGCGGAGCGGGTGGCCGGCCCGACCGCCCCCGCGCCGCGAGACGAAGTCACGCTGGTGGATTTCGATCCCGACGGTGAGGTAAAGGTGGTTGCCGCCGCGCTGTATGCGGCATCGAGTCTGCCCGACGATCAGCTCCTCGCCATCGCACGCGCGCTGACCCACGAGGAGCGCCTGGACATCCTCGCCGCATACGCGGGCAAGCGCGGGAACCGCCGCCACCGTCCCGGTCGCGCGTTCGAGCGCACCGCCTATCGCTTCGACGTCCTCACCGATTACGGCGCCTTCCGTGATCTTCAGCGTCACCGGCTGCTCACGCTCGAGTGGCAGCGGCTGACGCCGCGTCACGGCTACGTGATGCCGGTCGCCGTCGAGGATGCGGGCGGACGGGAGGACTGGGAGCGCGTCATGGAAGACTCGGCGTGGCTCCACGACGCCATCGCGGATGCCGGGCTCGGGGAGGCGGCGTCGTACGCGGTGGCCATGGCGTACCGCGTCCGCTTCTACATGGACATGAACGCCCGCGAGGCCATGCACGTGATCGAGCTGCGGACGGCGCCCCAGGGCCATCCGGCCTACCGGCGCGTCTGTCAGGCGATGCACCGGCTCATCGCCGAGCGTGCCGGCCACCGGGCCATCGCCGCCGCGATGACGTTCGCCGACCACTCGGAGGTCGCGCTCGAGCGCCTGGAATCCGAGCGCGCCGCCGAGCGGCGCCGCCGCTCGTGAACCGTCGCTGGGAGCCGACGTCGGTCGCCAGGAAGAGCGGCATCGTCATGCTGGCGGGCCCCCCGGCCGGCTGGCTCGCCCGCTTGCGCTAGCTTCCGCACGGCTCGCCCTTGCCGAGCCCGCCCTAGCTATGATAATTGGTCGACCAATCAAGTTAGGAGGGCAGTATGGCCGACCGACAACTGCTGACCCGGGCCTATCACGAGCTCATGTGCGGATTTGTGCGCGACGGGCGCGCACCACACTACACGGAGCTCGCCGACCGCCTCGGGGTGACGCCGGCGGGCGCCCTCGAGATGCAGCGTGCGCTGGCCACGTCCGGTCTGCCAATCTGGATGTACCCGGACACCGATCACGTCGCGGCCGCCTCGCCCTTCTCCAACCTTCCGACGCCATATCGTATTTCGGTCGACGGACAGCAACGCTGGTACGGCCTCTGAGGGCTGGACTCGCTGGCGGTCCGCTGGCTATTCCCGGGCCAGGAAGTGCAGGTGGATGCCCGCTGTCTCGATTGCGCGCTGCCGCTCCAGCTTCGCATGCGAGACGACAGCTTCCTGGCGATCTCGCCCGAGACGATGGTTGGCCACGCCAACGTCCCGGCACCGCGCTGGAACGAGAACTGGGCGCTCACCTGAAACGGCATGAATCTCTTCCGGTCGGAAGAGCACGTTCGCCGGTGGTCCGGCTACGATCCGTCAGCGGCCGAGGGCACGCTCCCGCTCCACGAGTGGGCGTACATCTTCGGAGTGGAGTTCTGCCGTCGGAAGTTAGCCCCGGACTTCTTCCTGCACGGGCTCGGGCTGCGCCAGGGCCTATTCCGCGCGTTAAGTGAGCTCGGGAAGTCTGGTCCGTTCTGGGGCATCAGCTGAGAAGGAAGCGCAAATGATGGACGACCGACCGGTCGCGCGCTCCCCGGTGGATCTCCCCGAGCTCGAGCTCCTCAAGAAGACCGTATCGCTCACGCCCGAGGATGAACGCTATCTCCGGCTGATCGCCGAGGTGCTCGCTGATCAGCTGGAAGAGGTGCTCGATGCGTGGTTTCGGCCGCATCCGCACCTGTACCACTACTTCACTGGCTCCGACGGCGCGTTGGATCTGCGATATGTGGAGGCTGTGAGGAAACGGTCGGGCCAGTGGATTCTCGACACCTGCCGCCGTCCCTATGATCAGGCCTGGCTCGACGCCGTCCATGAGATCGGGCTACGGCATCACCGGACCAAGAAGAACCAAACCGACAGCGTGGCTTCGGTCCCGCACGTTCCCCTCCGGTACGTGATTGCCTTCATCTACCACACCACTGAGATGATCAAACCGTTCCTTTCCAAGAAAGGCCACGCCGCCGCGGACGTGCGGAAGATGGCCGACGCATGGTCCAAATCAGTGATCCTCCAGGTGGCGCTGTGGAGCCATGTGTACGCTGTGGACGGAGACTGGTGAGCCCGAAGGTCGGCGTGGCCCCGCTGAGGCGCGAGCAGATCGTCCGCGCGACCATCCGTTGCCTCGCCCGCGAAGGCTACTCCGGGCTCACCATGAAGAAGGTGGCGCGACTGGCCGGTGTGAGCCCGGGCATCCTCCATTACTACTTCGTGGACAAGCGGGCCATCCTGGTCGCGGCGCTGGAGACGGTCACCGCCGACCTCGACCGGCGCGTGGCGGCCGCCCAGGCCCGGAGCGGCCAGGATCCACGGGCACGCCTGCGCGCCCTTGTCCACGCCTGCCTGCAGTCGTCCGTGGCTGCGCGCGAAGTGTGGATCGTCTTCGTCGAGTTCTGGGGCGAAATGATGCACGATGCCGGCCTGCGCGCGATCAACGCCGGCCTGTACGCACGCATGCGCCGGCTGATCGGGATGCCGGTCGCCCAGGGCATCCGCGCTGGACGTTTCCGGCGCGTCTCGCCCATCGAGGCGGCCGCGGTCATCCTCGGTCTGCTCGACGGCGTCTCCCTCCAGCTGACGTTCGATCCCCAAGCCTTCAGCGTGGCGACGGCGGCCCGCTTCTGCGAGGACGCCCTCGGCCGGTATCTCGCCCGCTGAGCGACAGGAGATGACGATGAACGCCATTCTCGCTGACGAGTTCAAGGAGAAAGCCCGTGACTATCTCGCCGCTCGAGGAACGCGCGTCGCTGTCGACGCGGTCCACGAGCGCGTGGCGGCGGCCTTCACGGCGCTCGACCAGGTCCTGGCCGGCGTGTCGGCGGCCCAGGCGGCCTGCCACACCATTCCCGGCGAATGGACGATCCAGGAGATCGTGGACCATCTCGTGGAGACGTACCGTCCGGGCGTGGACGAGCTGCGCTGCTTGCTGGCAGGCCAGCGCCCGCCCGGCGAGCCCGTGCCGGCCAGCCTCCAGTCCAAGGCGCCGCACCTCCGGCCGTGGCCCTGGCTGCTCGACGAACTCCATCGCCTCAACGCCGACGTCCTCGGACTGCTCGCGGCCGTTCCGCCGCAGTTCGAGACGACCACCCGTGCGCCCATCGTGATGGTCGTCAACGTTCCCCGGCCCGGCGGGGGCTTCGATCCGCTGCACTGGGTCGAGGACCTGGACTGGAAGGCCTACGCGATCGCGTCGTGGCGCCTGCATCCGATCGACCACCTCAATCAGGCCAAGAAGGTGCTCGCAGGGAAGGCGTGAGGGCGGAACCTGTGATCACGCGCGATGAGCTTCAGGCCCTGGCGTCCGGCGCGGTCTTTGCGCGCGACTACGACTTCCGAGTGAGCGCCTTCGGGGATGGCGAGTGTACCGTGGACGTGCCATTCCAGCCCGGGCTCGAGCGGCCGGGCGGCGTGGTCGGCGGCCCGGCGTTCATGGCCGCCGCCGACGTCGCGATGTGGCTGGCCATCCTCACGCGTCTGGGCGCAGGCGACGGATCCGTCACCGCGTCACTCAATACGGCGTTCCTCGGTGCCGCACGCAAGGAGAGCTTCAGCTGCACGGCGCGCGTGCTGAAGCTCGGGCGACGCCTGATCCACGGCGTGGCGGAATGCGTCACCGCAGACGGCCGGCTCCTGACCCACCACACGGTGACCTACATGCGACCGGAGCACTCGGCTCCGACTCGTTAGATGATCGCCGCACGAATGGCGGCATTTCCGGTTTCGCTCGCCTCCGGGCGCGGGGCCCCAGCCCCAACCGCCCTACGGCTCGCCGTGCGGCCCGCTCGGGTCGCTCGGCTCCTACTCGTTAGTTAGATGGTCGCCTCGCGACTGGCGGGGCCCAGCCCGCTCGGGTCGCTCGGCTCCTACTGCTGCTGCTCCTGCTCCTGCTTGACGATCACGCCGCAGGCGACCCGGGCGCCGCTGTTGCCTGTCGGGTCGGTCATGAAGTCGTCGGCGCTGCCGTGCACCACGAGCGCGCTGCCGTCGCCATCGAAGAGCGACGTGGAGCCGGCACCGAGCGTGATGCGGTCGGTGGTGGTCTCCAGCCGGCCACTCCCGTCGGCCTCGATCGTGATATTCGGCAGATCGCCGGCGTGCGGGCCCCGCGGGTTGAGCAGGCCGTGCTGCCGTCCGTCGGGGTTGAAGTGGTTGCCGGCCGAATTGAACGCCGGCGCTTCGCAGCGCCCCACCTCGTGAATGTGCACGGCCTTTGCGCCCGGCGCCAGGCCTCGGACCTCGACGACCACCCTGACCCCGGCGTTGATCTGGGTCAGGAGCGCGGTGCCGACCGCGCGCCTTTCGGCGTTGTGAAGCTCGGTCGTCGCGGTGGCGCCGATCGTCCGTCCCGTTGGCAGGACGGCGCACCCGGCGACAGCCACGACCACGGCCACTAAAGCTCCGATCCTCACGAGCTTCATCGCCGGCGAATCCCTGCCCCCATCTCATCCTCCCTTGATGAAGTCCGCCTTCGCCTCCTGCAACGCCTGGGGTGACGCAAGAAGGTCGAGGGCAGTGAGCGCCAGCGCCTTGGCGCCCGCCACCATGCCGGCCCGCGCCATCGGCGAGCGCGCCCACTCCGCGAACGCGCGCGAGTGGCCGGGCACGCCGTCGGGCGAGATGCGAATGTACGGATGAATCGTGGGCAGGGCCTGGCTCACGTTGCCGCAGTCGGTCGAGCCGTAGCCGGCTTCGGCGTCCTCGGGATCTTCCGGGAAGCCGATGCGCTCGAGGTTCGCTTCGAACAACCGCGCCATCGTCGCATTGGGCTTGAGCGGCTCGTGAACGGTCGGCTCCGCCGTGACGGCGACGCGGCATCCGGTGGCGGTGGCGGCGCCCTCGGCGGCGGCCTGGAACCGCCGCAGCAACTCACCGCAGTAGTCGCGGTCGAGGGCGCGGAGATAGAAGTCCGCCCGCGTGTACTCGGGGATGATGTTCGGCTGCTCGCCGCCCTTGACGATGATGCCGTGCAGCCGCGCATCCGGGCGCACGTGCTGGCGCATGGCGTCGAGCGCCACGAAGAGCTGGATGACGGCATTGAGCGCGTTCACGCCTCGCCACGGCCAGCTCGACGCGTGAGCGGCGGTGCCGAAGAATTCCGCCTTCACCTTGATGATGCCGAGGCTCGGCCGCCACACGCGCGTCCCGCCGCGGCCGTGAATCATCATGGCCGCATCCACGTCTCGGAAGACGCCAGCTTCCATCAGCCGGACCTTGCCGGCGCCGCCTTCCTCGGCCGGTGTACCGATCACCTGGATCTCGCCGGCGAACGGCAGCGTGCCCAGCGCCACGGCCAGCGCCGCTCCGGCGCCCGTCCCGGCGGTGGCGATGACGTTGTGGCCGCACGCGTGGCCGATGCCGGGTAAGGCATCGTATTCGGCCAGGATGGCGATTCGCGGTCCGGCCCCCGAGCCGGGGATGGTGGCCCGAAACGCCGTCGGCAGCCCGCCGACGCCGCGCTCGACGCGGAGGCCTCGTTTCTCGAGGAACTCGGTGAGCCAGCCGTGGGCTTTCTCTTCCTTGAAGCAGAGCTCGGGATTGGCGTGGATCTGCAGCGACAGCCCCTCGAGCTCGTCGGCGAGAGCCTCGACGGCCGCGACGACGCGCGCCTTCGTCTCGTCCAGGCCGCTCACGAGCTCACCGCTGGAAGTCCTGCTTCACGCGAGCGAGCAGGCCGGCATCGCCAAGCAGGTCGACGGCGGTCATGGCCATGGCCTTGGCCGCGGCCAGGAGACCTTCACGCGCCAGCGGAGTGACCGCCGCCGCTTCGAAGGCGCGCGAGTGGATCGCAGTGCCGTCGGGGGCGATCTTCACCAGCGGCTGGATCGTCGGTACCACCTGGCTGACATTGCCAACGTCCGACGAGCCAAGGCGGTCCTTCACCTCGGGCGATTCTCCGACGCCCAGCGTGGTGAGATTGGCCCGCCAGACGGACAGCAACGCCTCGTTGCGCTTCATCGGCTCGTACGCGTTCTCGTAGTCGATGACCTTCAGGACGCATTCGGTGGCGCGGGCGGCGCCCTCGGCGCAGGCGACGACGCGCGCGTGGAGCTTCCACATCTCGTCGATCTTCGGCGCCCGCACGTAGAACGTCGCGGCGGCGAACTCGGGGACGATGTTGGGAGCGGCGCCGCCGTTCGTGACGATGCCGTGGATCCGGCACTCCGGCCGTACCTGCTGGCGCAACATGCTGATCGAGTTGAACGTCTGGATGACGGCGTCCAGCGCGTTGATGCCCTCCCACGGATCGGCCGACGCGTGCGCGGCCTTGCCGGCGAACTCGAAACCGACGCGCACGATGCCGAGCAGATCCTGGTGGGCGATCCACCGATCCCAGCCGTGTACCATCATCGCCGCGTCGACGCCCTGGAAGACACCGCCGCGAATCAGCTTCACCTTGCCGCCGCCACCCTCCTCGGCCGGCGTGCCGATGACGTGGATCCGGCCCCTGGGAAGCCGCTCGCGCACGGCGGCCAGGCCCAGGCCGGCGCCGGCGCCGGCCGCGGCGATCACGTTGTGACCGCAAGCGTGGCCGATGCCGGGCAGTGCGTCGTACTCACACATGATGGCGACCGTCGGCCCATCGCCCGTGTCCAGCGTGGCCCGGAACGCGGTGTCGACGCCAGCGACGCCGCGCTCGACCTTGAAGCCCTTGGCGCTGAGGAACTCGACGAGCCAGCCGGACGCCTTGACTTCCTGGTAGCCGAGCTCGGGATGGTCGTGGATCTTGCGGGAGAGCTGCTCCAGCTCATCGCCCGCCCGGTCCAGCGCGCGGGCGATCTCATCCTTGACGGCGCTCATGCTCGCACCTCGGTGGGAGTGTCGGGGCCGGCTCACTATACACCGTCGGTCGTGTGGTACCTTCCGCCTCGTGAGCCCTGGAGTCGAGCCGGCGATCGCGATTCCTCAGACCTTCGTGAGCGGACGGGTCGAGCCCGCACGCATCCGTGACTTCCTCGCCCGCGCCGAGGCTCTCGGCTTCCACAGCGCGTGGGTGGTCGAGCAGATCCTCGGCCGGATGGCCAGCCTCGAGCCGGTCGCCCTCCTCGCTCACGCCGCAGCCCACACGACACGGCTCCGCCTGGGCTCGGCCGTGCTGCTCACTGCGCTCCGCAGCCCAATCCATCTCGCCAAGATGCTCGCGACCATCGATCAATTGAGCGGCGGGCGGCTGATCGTTGGCGTGGGGCTCGGCGGCAATCCGGGCGTGTATCCGGCCTTCGGGCTGACCGCTCACCGTCGCGCGGCGCGATTCACCGAGGGATTGCGGGTGATGAAGGCGCTGTGGACCGAGCCCACAGTGACGTTCGCGGGAGAATTTTTCCGGCTCGATGGCATCAGCATGGAGCCCAAGCCCGTGCAGCGGCCTCACCCGCCGCTGTGGTTCGGCGGTCACCATCCGAACGCCCTCCGGCGCGCCGTCGCGCTCGGCGACGGTTTCATCGGCGCCGGCTCGGCCTCGACCGCAGCGTTCGCCGAGCAGGTGAAGACACTGCGCCGGGCGCTCGGTGAGGCCGGGCGCGATCCCGCCACGTTTCCAATCGGCAAGCGCGTCTACATCGCGCTCGACGCTGACCGGCGCCGCGCCGGCACTCGCCTGGCCGAGTGGTTCGGCGCCTTCTACGGGAAGCCCGAGTTGGCGGCGCAAGTCTCTGTCTGGGGCGACGCTGCGGCCTGCATCGATGGGCTCGCCGAGGTCGTGGCTGCCGGCGCGCGCCTGCTTTTGCTCAACCCCGTCTTCGACGAGGCCGACCAGCTCGAGCGCCTGGCAACGACCGTCGTGCCAAAGCTCCCGGCGTAAGAATTACAGCGTCAGATTTCGCGCCAGCAGGGCAGCCAACTTGCAAGGTTCACTACGCGTGGAGTATCAGTTCCCACATCAGACGGCGGAGGCGCTCACCGATCTCGGGCGCTTCCTCGCGCAGACGCTCGATCGCAACCTGGTCGCCCGACGCATCGCCGACGGCGCCCGCGTACTCCTCGATGCGCAGGCTGCATGGGTCTTCCGTCTCGACACCGACGCCGGCGCGCCGACCGTCCTCGGAGCCGCCGGTGAAGCAGAGCCGCTCGGGGTTGCCGCCGCCCTGGCCGAGGGCGAGGGCCTGGTCGCGCTGGCGGCGCGGGAATGCCGCCCCGTCGTCACCGGAGACTTCCTCGCCGACGAGCGGATCGCGGTCACGAGCGAAACGCGTCGGAAACTGACCGGCGTCGGCTCCCGTGCGATCCTCACCGTTCCGATGGTCGCTCACGGCCGCGTCATCGGCGTGCTCGTGGTCGGTGACCGCGCCGGCCGGTCGTTCACCGCCGACGAGACGCGACTGGCGCAGGCCTTCGCGGACCACGCCGCCATGGCGTTCGAGAATGCGCGTCTCTTCGCAGAGGCCGAGCGACGACAACATCAGGCCGAGGACGCCCAGCGGCGTTCGACGTTCCTCGCCGAGGCCAGCCGCGTGCTGGCCTCGTCACTCGACTACGAGACCACGCTGGCCCAGGTTGCCCGTCTGGTCGTGCCCGGGCTGGCCGATCTGTGCACGGTGGATGTGCTCGAGGAAAACGGTGGAATCCGCCGGCTCGCCGCCGCCTACGTCGACCCCGCCAACGTCGAGCTCGCCAGCGAGCTGCCCGACCACGAGTCGATCGACCTCGGCACTCACGGCCTCGCGAAGGTCTTGCGGACCGGGCAGTCGGAGTTCCATTCCCAGGTCACGGATGAGGTGCTCGACACGATCGCAACCGATGCCGAGCACCGCGCCGCCCTTCGCGCTTTGGGTCTGCGCTCGATCATGGTGGTGCCGCTGAACGCGCGGGGCCGCCGGCTGGGCGGCATCACGTTCTGCTCGGCCGAATCGGGACGCCGTTACGGCAGCGCTGACCTCGCCTTCGCCGAGGACCTGGCCGGTCGTGCCGCCCAGGCCATCGACAATGCGCGGCTCTATCGCACGGCTCAGGAGGCCAGCCGGGCCAAGGACGAGTTCCTGGCCACGGTCTCTCACGAGTTGCGCACACCGCTGACGGCGATCGTCGGATGGGCCCGCGTGCTGCGATCGCGGCCGCTTGACGCGGCGACCATCGGCAATGCGCTGGAGACGATCGAGCGCAATGCGCGGGCTCAGGCCCAGATCATCAACGACCTCCTCGATGTCTCCCGCATCATCACCGGCATGCTGCGCCTGAACGTCCGGCCGATCGACCTCGTCGTCGTCATCGGCGAAGCCGTGGCGGCGCTGCGACCGGCCATCGAGGCCAAGGCGCTGGAGCTCGCGACCGATCTCCATCCGACGGCGGCTCCCTTCGTAGGGGATCCCGACCGCCTGCAGCAGGTCGTCTGGAACCTCCTCTCCAACGCCGTGAAGTTCACGCCGGCCGGCGGTCGCATCGTGCTGCAGCTGACGCGCGCGAAGGGCCAGGCGCAGATCACCGTGACCGACACGGGCCAGGGCATCACGGCCGAGTTCCTGCCCTACGTCTTCGATCGATTCCGTCAGGCCGAGAGCGTCTCCTCACGGTCGCACAGCGGGCTCGGGCTCGGCCTCGCCATCGTCCGCCACATCGTCGAGCTCCACGGCGGGACCGTGCGCGCCGAGAGCGCCGGGGCAGGACGGGGCGCGACGTTCGTCATCGAGATGCCCGTGGCGGCAGCCCTGCTGGCACCGGACACCGGCGAGCGCAGAGAAAGCCCGCCGGCCGCCGGTGACCCTCGATTGCCGGCGGTGCAGGTGCTGGTAGTCGAAGACGACTCGGACGCACGCGAGCTCCTGGCGATGATCCTTCGTGGGGCCGGCGCCACCGTGACCACGGCTTCGTCGGTCGCCGAGGCGCTGCAGGTGCTGCAACGCAAGCCTCCCCATGTGCTCGTCTGTGATATTGCGATGCCGGGCGAGGACGGCTACACGCTGATTCGCCGGATCCGGGCCGGAGAGGGCGATCCGGCCTTGCCGGCGGTCGCGGTGACGGCCTTCGCCCGGCGCGAGGACCGCGACCGCGCCCTCGACGCCGGCTTCGATCTGCACATGCCCAAGCCGGTCGAGCCGGCCGAGCTGGTGAGCGCGGTCGCCTCCCTCGCGCGTCACCAGGCGGCCTGAGCCCGGCTACTCCACCGCGTACTGCTGCGCGAGAGCGAGCTGCGCGTTCACACCGATCAGGTCGTTGAACTCGCGGAACGCGACATACCGGTCGGCGAGCGACAGGACGTCGTCGCGTGTCTTGACCTCGCGCAGGAAGTCGGCCATCGCTTTCACCGCGACCAGCAGGGTGTCCACGGGCAGCAGGATGATGGCGAAGCCGAGCGAGCGCAGTCGGGCGAACGGGAGCAAAGGCGAGCGGCCGCCGGGAGCGTAGTTGTACAGCAGCGGCGTGCCGAGCTCGCGGGCGATGCGCTCGACCTGCGCTTCGTCGCGCGGCGCCTCGATGAAGAGCACGTCGGCGCCGGCCTTGGCCGCCGCCTCACCTCGGCGGAGGGCCTCGTCGACGTCCATGGCCGAGATGGCATCCGTGCGGGCGATGATGAGCAGATCGGGATCGGTGCGCGCCTCGGCGGCGGCCCGGATCTTGCCGGCGAACTCGCCGCGCGGAATGACCTGATGGCCGGAGAGATGCCCGCACCGCTTGGGCGCCACCTGGTCCTCGATGTGGAGGGCGGCCACGCCGGCCGCCTCGTAGGCCGCGACGGTGCGCCGCACGCTCAGCGCGTTGCCGTAGCCCGTGTCGGCGTCGGCGATGAGGGGAACGTCGACGGCGGCGGCCATGTTTCGCGCGTGGTCCGCCATCTCGGCGAGCCCGGCGAAGCCGAGATCGGGAAGTCCGAGCCGCGAGGCCGACGTGCCGTAGCCGGTCATGTAGACGGCGGGGAAGCCGGCGCGCTCGACGAGCTTGGCCGAGACACCGTCGTACGCTCCGGGAATTACGACTCCGGCTTTCTGATCGACGAGACGACGCAGAGCGCGGCGACGACTCATGGCCGGCTTCCTCCTCGTGGGATGACGTATTGTACGCCAGCGGGGCGCCTGCCCGGTGCAGGCGACGCGCCGGGTACGCTACAATGGCCGGAATTCGGTCGTGCATCTCGCCACACGGGGAGCTTCAATGTTCCAATCGGTCGAGGATGTCCAGCAGCGGTTCCGCGCCGCCCGCTACATCGCGGGCCGGCGCATTGCCACCGTGGTGTACCTTGCCGCGCGGATGAACCGTCCGGTGCTCATCGAAGGCCCGGCCGGCGTGGGCAAGACCGAGCTGGCCAAGACGCTGGCCGAGCTCACTGGCCGTCCTCTCATTCGCTTGCAGTGCTACGAGGGGCTCGACGAAGGCAAGGCGCTGTACGAATGGAAATATGCGAAGCAGCTCCTCTATACCCAGCTGCTCCGGGAGCGCATCGGCGAGCTGATCGCGGATGCGCCGTCATTACCCGACGCCGTCAGCAAGATTGCCGGTCAGGAAGACGCGTTCTTCTCCTTTCGGTTCCTGTCGCCGCGCCCGCTCCTGCAGGCCATCCAGGCCGAAGCGCCCGTCGTGTTGCTGGTGGACGAGATCGACAAGGCGGAGCCGGAGTTCGAAGCGTTCCTGCTGGAGGTGCTCTCCGACTTCCAGGTGTCGGTGCCCGAGCTGGGAACGATCCGGGCCCGGCATCTCCCGCTCGTCGTGCTGACGTCGAACAACGCGCGTGAGCTGTCCGACGGGCTCAAGCGGCGCTGCCTGCACCTCTTCATCGACTTTCCGGCTCCGGCCGAAGAGCTGGAGATCATCCGGCTCAAGGTGCCCGAGATCCCGGCCGAGCTGGCGCGCAAGGTCGTGGGCGCCGTCCAGAAGATCCGCGGGCTCGACCTCCGCAAGCCCCCGTCGGTCTCGGAGTCGCTCGACTGGGCGCGCTCACTCGTCATCCTCAATGCGCAGACGCTCGACGCCGAGCTGGTGGAGTCGACGCTGACCATCCTCGTGAAGTACGAGAAGGACCTCGAGCGCGTGCGCGGCTCGCTCGACAAGGTGCTCGCGGAGTAGTCCCTGGACCAGCGCATCCTGGAGTTCATCGGCGATCTCCGGCGCGCCGAGCTCCGCGTCTCGCCGTCGGAGGCGCTGGACGCGCTGGCGGCGACCGCCGAGGTCGGTCTCGAGGATCGCGAGACGTTCAAGACCGCGCTGGCCTCCACGCTGGTCAAGGAGGGGCGCGACCGCGAGACCTTCGACCGCATCTTCAATCTCTACTTCCTCGATCTCCAGGCCCTCGGTGAAGGACTGCGCAAGGCGCTCGGGCCCGAGGACCCTCGCGTGCAGGAGCTGGTCGACCGGCTGGTCGCCGAGGACGGACTCGACCTCGACGACCTGAGTGAGCTGCTCCTGCGCGGCGGTGGCGCCGAGATGGAGATGGCCATCCGGGCCGGCAGCGGCCAGGTCGGGCTCGAGCGACTGATGTACTTCCTGCAGGTCGGGTACTTCTCGCGGCGCATCCAGGACGGCTTCGACGTCGGCGCCATCGAGCGCGATTTCGCGGAGATCATGCGGCGCCTGGAGGCCCGCGGCCTGGATCCCGGTCAGCTCGCGCGCATCCGGAACTACCTCGAGCTGCGGCTGGAGGCGTTTCGCCGCATGATCCGCCAGCACGTCGAGCGCGAGCTGGAGCGCCGGGCCTGGCGCCAGGGTGAGAAGCTTCAGCGCGAGGTCCTCAGCGACAAGCCGCTCTTCGCGTTGACGGCCGACGAAGTCGCCCAGATGAAGACCGTGGTGGCGCGCCTGGCCCGCAAGATCAAGGACGCCCTCGCCCTGCGGCAGCGTCAGGAACAGCGCGGCCGCATCGACACGCGGCGGACCATCCGCAAGAGCCTGCAGTACGACGGCATCCCGATGGAGATCCGCCTGCGCCGGCGCCACCGTGACAAGCCCAAGCTCATCACCGTGTGCGACGTGTCGGACTCGGTGCGCAACGCCTCACGGTTCATGCTGCAGCTGGTCTGGAGCCTGCAGGAATGCTTCAGCCGCGTGCGTTCGTTCGTCTTCGTGTCGGAGATCGCCGAGGTCACGCAGGCCTTCAACACCTACCCGGTCGAGCGGGCCATCGAATGGGCGCTGAAGGCGGCGCCGGTGGACTACCACTGCCGCTCCGACTTCGGATACGCGTTCAGCCAGTTCGTGCGCAAGGACCTGGATACGCTGGACCGCCGCACGACGATCCTCGTCCTGGGCGATGCCCGCAACAACTACAACGATGCCCAGGCGTGGGCGCTCCGGATGATGCGTGAGCGCGTGAAGGGTATCATCTGGCTGAATCCCGAAGGGCAATGGGGCTGGGGCGTCGGCGACAGCGTGATGCCGCTCTACGCGCCGGCCTGCAACCTCGTGCGCGAGTGCCGGACCATCGGCCAGCTCGGCGAGGTCGTCGACACTCTCGTGCATCACTGGTGGAGGCGCGGTCGATGAAGAGTGAGGTGGCTCGGCTGGCCGTCGTCGTGGTCGTCAGCGCCGTGCTTTCGGGCGGGGTGGCGACGGTGGGCGCGCAGGCGCCGGCCGACTGCCGCGCGATCGACGACTTCAGCAAGGCGGCCATCGGCGAGTTCCCGTCGGACTGGAAGGTGCGCAAGGACGCCGGCAAGGAGGTGTACCTCGTCAAGGAGGACGGCGGCAAGCGCTTCCTCCACGCCCACGCGAAGAATCTCGGGATCCAGGCGGCCAAGGAGTACGAATGGGATCCCAACACCTACCCGGTGCTCGCCTGGTCGTGGCGCCCCGTGGAGTTTCCGCGCGGGGCCGACGAGAAGGACGGCAAGAACGACAGCGCGCTCGCCGTGTACATGCTGGTGCCCTATTCACGCATCCGGGGTCCCAAGGCCGTGAAGTACATCTGGAGCGAGAAGGTCCCGGTGGGCACCCGGCTCGAATCCAACGGCGGCTTGACGCAGGTGCGCGTGCTCGAGAGCGGGACGGACAGGCGGGAACAGTGGGTCGACGAGCGCGTCAACGTCCGCGACGACTACATGAAGTCCTTCGACGAGAAGGAAGTCCCGAAGGCCGCTGGGATCGCGGTGCTCACCGATTCCGACGACACCAAGTCGAGCGCCCAGGGAGACTACGCCAACTTCCGGGTCTGCAAGGAGTAACCCCATCGGAGGGAACCACGTGGCTCTTGATGCTCTATGGACTGCCGAGTTTGAGGTCGTAGGCGGATGGACCAACGGAGGGGTTGTCGTCCTCGAAAAGGGCCGGATCTTCGGAGGCGATGGCCAGTATTACTATTTGGGACGGCTCTCGCTGAACCCACAGGACGAGACCTCGGTCGCCGGCCACCTCAAGGTCGTTCACTATCACGGTGAGAGAATGACGGCGTTCGGTGATGCCGGTCCGGTGTTCAGCCTCGAGATCCAGGGGACCGTGCTGTCCCCGACGGCCATCTCGGGCATCCTGAAGCGGCCGGGCTTTGGCGCGCTGGCGTTCCGGCTGGCCAGGCGCGAGGAGCTGTCCTAGTCGCGCGACGCCGGAAGCGGACGGGGGGCGGCGCCCTTCCTGATACCCGATAGTCCACGCCCGATCCGTGGCCGGTCCCAGAAGCGGCTCCCGCAATCCAGGCACTGATAGGGACGACGCCCCAGCAGTGGAAGAAGCCAGCGCTCCACCGGCCCTGTGGGAAACTCGCGATGGACGAGCGCACTGCCGCACGCCTGACAGCGATGGCCGCGAGCGGCTCCACTCCGCGGCGCCGTCGATGCCGCCGGCGTCGTCAGGCCGTAGAGGTCGCGGGCGATGTCGGGTGTCATGTTCTCTGAATGGGCATCGGGCCGTCGAATTCTGAGGTGGACCCCTTCGGATAGTGCGTTTGACTCATTGCGCGACCGGGGCGTTTCACCGCAATCTCGAAGCATGCCCAGGATCCCGGAGTGCCCGAGCTGTGGGGGCCGCGAGGTGCGGCGTACCCGACGCGAGGGGCTCACGGAGCGGCTCCTCAGCGTCATCTATATGTACCCGTTTCGCTGCGACCGCTGTCGGCATCGCTACCGTGCGATGCGCTGGGGAAGGCGCTACACCAAGCGCGTCCCTGCGTGAGCTGTGCTAGCCTCCGGCCATGCCGGCCGGAGACACTGATCTCGACGAGTTTTTCGCTCACGGTGTGAGCGACGGCCTGCCCGTCGTCCCGCCCACGCGGGCGCGGGTGAGTCAGGCCCTCGAGGCGTCGGGGCGTGCCGGGAGCGAGCTGATCGCGGAGGTGCCTCCCAACTACGGTCGCGCCACCGTGGAAAAGATCGCCGTCAATGCGGTGATGGCCGGCTGCCGCCCCGAGTACGTGCCCGTCGTCATCGCCGCCATCGCCGCCATCTGCGACCCCGCCTTCGACCTGCACGGCGTCTCCGCGACCACCAACGCTCCGACGCCGCTCCTCGTCATCAACGGCCCGATCCGTGGGAAGCTCGGCGTCAACTGCGGGGCCGGCGTCTTCGGTCCCGGCTGGCGGGCCAACGCCACCATCGGACGGGCCGTGCGCCTGGTGTGCGTCAACCTCGGGGGCGCTCGGCCGGGCATCGTCAGCATGTCCACTTTTGCGCATCCCGGTCGTTACACGTACTGCATCGGCGAACACGAGGAGGTGAGCCCCTGGCCGTCGCTCGCGGTCGAGCACGGCTTCACGCCCGACGACAGTACGGTGGCCGTGCTGGCGGCCGACGCTCCCCTGACCGTGTATGATCAGCGCAGTCGGACGGCGCCGGACGTGCTCGCGACCATTGCGGGGAGCCTGGCCGTCGTCGAGAGCCACAAGATGACGCACTGGGGAGACACGCTGGTCGTCCTCGGCCCCGAGCACGCTCGGACCATCGCGGACGACGGTTGGGACAAGGCCCGCATCCGGCGCTTCCTGTGGGAGCGTCTGCAGCGGCCGGTGTGTGAGCTCGTGCCCGGACGCGACGGCGGCGACGGCCTGCCCGAGCACGTGCTGCGCAAGTTCCCGCAGCCGGAGACCGATACCACGCCGATTCCGAAGTTCCGGGAGCCCGACAATCTCAAGATCGTGGTCGCCGGCGGCACGGCTGGGCGCTTCTCGGCGATCGTGCCCGGCTGGAGCTTCGCCCGCGGCTCCCGCCTCGTGCTGCGAAAGATCGCGAGCCCGTGAAGGAGATCCCATGACCGACGACTATCTCGATCCCACCGACTCCGTGGCCGTCCCGCGCAAGACTGCGGCCCGGCCCGCGTCGCTCGACGGCAAGGTCATCACCCTGCTCGACATCTCGAAGGCGAAAGGCGATCACCTGCTCGATCGTCTGGAGGCGCTGCTGCGCGAGCGGGCGCGCCCGAAGGCCATCGTGCGGAAGCGGAAGCCGACGTTCGCGCGGCCGGCACCCGACGACCTGCGCCGCGAGATCGTCGGCGCCACCGACGTCCTCGTGGAGGGGCTCGCCGACTGAGGGTCGTGCACAACGTGCAGTGTGCACGACGGCGTGTTCTTCGAGGACCACGGGATTCCCACGGCGACGATCATCTCGTCGGAGTTCGTACGGGCGGCTCGCGCCCAGGCCGACGCGCTCGGCGCGACTGAGTATCGCACCGTCGTGGTGCCGCATCCGATCCAGCCGCTGACGCGGGAGGAAGTGCAGGCGCTGGCCGACAAGGTCTACGACGAGGTGGTGCGCAGGGTGACGACGTGACGGCTGCGCGCACCTGGTATCTCTTCGACGTCAATCCGTCCACGCCGCCGGCGCTCACGGTGACGCCGGGCGAGGAGTTCACGGTCGAGGTCGGGGGTGCCCTTCGCGACGTTCCCGACATCCGTCTCGTGCCGACGCCGTTCACCCCGGCGTGCAACGGTCACCCGCTGGCGCCGATCGCGGGCCCGGTCCGCGTGAACGGCGCCGAGCCCGGCGACGCCGTCGTCGTCGATCTGCTCGAGATCACGCCGCACGGCGACGGCAAGGCGGCGATCCTGCGCGACTTCGGTGTCCTCCGCACCGAATTCCCCGAGCCGATGGCGCTTTCGTGTCCGATCAAGGACGGCCGGGCGTGGTTCGGGGGACGGATCCCGATCCCGCTCAGTCCCAATCTCGGCACCGTGTCGACGATGCCGCCCGATGGGTACAAGCCGTCGTACGCCGGCGCCTACGGCGGTGATTTCGACCAGAAGGATGTACGGGCCGGCTGCCGCGTGCACCTGCCGGTGCTGGTGCCGGGCGCGCTCGTGTTCTTCGCCGATCCCCACGCGGCGATCAGCGACGGCATCATCGGCGGCGCCGGCGTGGAGTGCGACGCTACCGTGCGCGCGCGGATCGGGCTCGAGAAGCGCCGGAGCCTCGATCGCCCGCTCCTGGAAATCGACGACACCGTGCAGGTGCTCGGCTTCGGACCCACGGTGGAAGCGGCCACCGAGGACTGCGCGCGGGGCGCCGTCGAGCTCGTCGTCTCTCGGACGGGCATGGACCCGCGCGAGGCGTACATGCTGCTCTCGATCGTCGGCGAGCTGCGCATCGGCACGTCACCACGACCGGTGATGGCGGCCCGTCTCATCATTCCCCAGACCGTGCTGACCGCGGCGGCGCAAGGGCGGGCCTGATGCTGGTCGGCGCCTTTGCGCTGGCGCACACCCCAGCTCATCGCCCGCCCCGACACGGAGGATCGCGATCTGCGCCGTCGTCGAGCAGGGGATCGACCGCGGGTTCGATCTCCTCTACACGCAAGATCGGCGTCTCGACTACGCGTTCTTCGTCCCGCTCCACTTCACGATGCCCGACCCGGCGCCGCCGATCGTCCCCCTGCACGTCAACGTGTATCTGCCGCCGCAGCCGACGCCCCGGCGGTGTTACGAGTGGGGACGCGCGCTGGGCGAGATCCTGGGCGCGCGTCCGGAGCGCGTGGCACTGATCGCCTCGGGCGGGATGTCGCACTATCCCGGGACCGACCGCTACGCCTCGCCGGACGTCGACTGGGACCGGCGTGTCCTCGAGACGCTGGCCGCCGGCCGCGGGCGCGAGCTGGCGGCCGTCACCGGTGAGGAGCTGGACAAGACGGGCAACATCGAGCTCCGGACCTGGATCACGCTGCTCGGCGCCGTGGGCGACCGCCCCGCGGACGTCTATTGCTACGAGCCCTCCTGGCACCACGGGAACGCCATCGTGGAGTGGCGCCTGTGAGGACTGTGGACGGCGACGCGCACTACCGCTTTCCGCCTGCGTCCGCCTACCGTTTGAACCGCTGCCTCTTCGCCCTGAAGTCCGATGCCGTCTTCCGCAAGAGCTTTCAGCAGGACGCCACGCGCGCGATGACGGAGGCCGGGCTCGACGATCGCGAGCAGAAGCTGCTGCTGGCCGGCGACCGCGACGCGCTCGTGGCCGCCGGTGCCCATCCCTACCTCGTCTTCATGGCCGAGCTGCGAGTGCGTATGGACCGGAGCGCCTTCGAGTATTTCTAGGACATGAACGTCAGAGGGGGCCCGCCGGGCCCCCTCCGACACCTCCCCATCGCGCGATCCGCGACAATGCGGGTCGTCTGCGCGGGCACGTTCCTCGCTGGGCTTGCTCTGGCCAGCTGCTTCGCGCGCTTTTCCTACTCGGGCAGTCGCCAGACCCGGCCGACCGGCGGCTCATCGGTGAGCGTGAACTGCGGCAGAGCGAGATGGTCGACCACGTCCTGGAACATCACACGCACGCGCCTGCCGATCGCGACTTCGCGCTCGCTCTCCATCGAGCCGTCGGGCCTGACGAGGTTTCCGATGATGCGCAGCGACTCGTCGGGCGTCGGGACGGCTCGCTGCTCGTCGAGGTCGACGAGGACGACGACGTACGGCGTCGCGTCCTTGAAGCCGGGCTGGATGGCATGGGCGACCACTTCGTACGAGTGAATCGTGCCCCGTCCGCTCACCTCGCGCCACGTCCACTCGAGCCCCATGCACCACGGACAGGCGGGTGAGGGCGGGTAGCGCATGAGGCCGCACGCCGGACACGCGCGCATGACCAGACGGTGCTGGCGCGCGTGCTGGAAGTACTCGATCCATTCGCTGTCGTTGTCTGGGATGACGAGCGCCATCCCGCGGTATTGCGCCGGCTGAGGCATCAGGACTTCTATCGCCTGAGGATCAATGCACTTCCGGTGGGCGGCATGGCCCAACCGAGGTTCATCGTGATCTCGGGGTCCCTGACCTGGCGGCACATCCGCGGCCCGTAGTCGTAGGTGTGGACGCCGTCCGCGGCCTTCGGGCAGTAGTCGTCCGCGGTGCCACGCAGCTGCCGCACGTTTTCGATGACCATGTTCATGCCGTGCGTGTAGCCCTCGCAGAGGTGGCCGCCCGCCGTGTTGTTCGGCCGCTTGCCGCCCAGCTCGATGATCCCGCTGCTCACATAATCCCCGCCCTCGCCCTTCTTGCAGAAGCCGTACTCCTCGAGCTGGAGCATCGTCGTGAACGTGAACGCGTCGTAGGAGCCGGTGATGTCGACATCCTCGGGCGTGATTCCGGCCTGCCCGAACACGATGTCCTTGGCGTAGTAGCCGGCGACGCGGCTGATCGGGCCGTGAGCCCAGTGAAAGTCCGTGCGCGGCTTGCTGACCCGGCCGGCCACGCCCATCACGTAGATCGGGCGCTGACGGAGATTGCGGGCTCGCTCGGCCGACGTCACGATCACGCAGGTGGCGTTGTCGGTCTCCAGGCAGCAGTCGAGAAGGTGCAGCGGCTTGACGATCCAGCGTGAGCTGACGACGTCCTGAACGGTGACGCGGTCCTTTAGCAGCGCCTTCGGGTTCTGAGAGGCGTGCTTCGAGTGAGCGACCTTCACGTGAGCCACCTGCTCGGACGTCGTGCCGTATTCGTACATGTGCCGCATGAACGTCATGGCGAAGTTCTGCCCCGCGCTCCGCATTCCGAACGGGACCTGCGCGAGATCGAGCCCGCGCACCGGCTGGGCGGCGCGGGCGCCGGTGCCGCCGATCCGGAACTCGGTGTAGCCGTTCATCGACCGGAAGATGGCCACCGCCCGGCACATGCCGGCCTCGATCGCGCCCATGGCGAGACCGATCAGCGCCTCGGTGGACGAGCCGCCACCGAGCACGTCCATGTAGAAGTTGAGCCGGATGCCGAGGTCGGGCGCGACCCAGTTGGCGGGCGTGGAGTCCCCGTTCTGATAGCTCATCATGCCGTCGATGTCGGCGGCGCGGAGGCCGGCGTCGAGGATCGCCTTGCGGACGGCCTCGACGGCCATCGCCCGCGTCGTCCGACCGGAGTGCCGTGAATACTCCGTCTCGCCGACGCCCACGATGCAGTACTTGTCCCGAAGCGAGCTGGTTGCCACCTGAGACCTCCCCGGCCCGGCGACGCGCCAGCCCGGGCGCTGGGGATGCTACCACTTCGTCACCACCACGGTCAGCGCCCGCGGGCCGACGCCGCTTGACCCAGGGCGGCCGCGGCGCCCGCCATCCTCGGCGGCCGGCAGAGGAGCAACAGCCCGATGGCCAGGACGTTGAGCAGGGCGGCCAGCGCGAACGCCGGCCGGTAGGTGCCCGTCGCGTCGTAGAGCGCGCCCGCGAGCAGCGGGCCCCAGGCCGCCATCGAGCCGGCGATGGCGAAGAGCACGCCGACGAGAGTGCCGGCCTGGGCGCGGCCGAAGAAATCGCCGATGATGGCGGTGAAGAGCGTTGAGATCGCGCCGTACGAGTACCCGAACAGGAACGCGATCGCGTAGAGCGCGGTGAGACCGACCACCACGGCGAACGCGGCGAAGGCGATCGCTTGCAGCGCCATGGCCGTCGCGACGACGGTGCGCCGGCCGATGCGATCGGACAGCGCGCCCATGACCAGTCGTCCGACCACGGCGCCCACGCCGGTTGCGCTGATGACGGAGGCGGCGACGAGCGGCGAGAAGCCGAGGTCGCGGCTCCATCGCACGCGGTGGACGAGCGGGATGAAGACGGGGATCCACGTCGCGCTGAAGGCGCTGCCGAGCAGCCAGAACGCCGGTGTGCGGGCCACGCGGGCGAGTGGCCAGGCGTCGGGTTCGCCCGATGGTGGGATCGCCGCCTCGCGACCGGCGAGACTCGTCCGTGAGCCCGCGTCCGAAGGCGAGTCCCCGTCGGGGTGAAGGCCGAGCGCTTCCGGATCGCGCCGCATGAACGTCGCGACGGCGTTGAGGACGATGAGGACGCCGGCGCCGAACACGACATACGCCCAGCGCCAGCCGACGGCGGAGATCAGCAGCTGGGCCAGAGGCGGCAAGGCGAAGGTCCCCACGCTGGCGCCACTCGAAGCCAGGCCGATCGCCAATCCGCGCCGACGCGCGAACCACTTCACCACGGTCGCGTTGCAGGGCACGTACGCGCTCCCCATGCCGATCGCGGCCACCAGTCCGTAGAGCACGTACGGCTGCCACAGATGCGTCACCAGCGCCATGCCGGTCAGCGCCGCGCCGAGGAAGACGCCGCCCGTGGCGATCACCACGCGGGGCCCGCAGCGATCGGTCACGCGACCGGCGAGGAAGCCGAACATGCAGTACGCGAAGGCGTAGAACGAGAACGCGCCCGCCAGGCTGGCCCGCGTCCAGCCGAACTCGTCGAGGAGCGCCGCGAAGAACACGCCGAACGCGTACTGAGTGCCGTAGGCGACGAAGAGGACCAGGAAGGCGCCGGCGACGACGACCCAGCCATAGAACGGCCGGGCCACGTCAGCGCTTGCCGTTGAGCTTCGGGAGGAGCTCCGCGAGGAACTTGCCGGTGTAGGAGCCCGGCGTCTGGGCGACGGCTTCCGGCGGACCTTCGGCGACGACCTCACCGCCTTCGTCACCGCCCTCGGGACCCAGATCGATGACCCAGTCGGCGGCCTTGACGACGTCGAGGTGATGCTCGACGACGAGAACCGTGTTACCCGCGTCCACCAGCCGGTTGAGGACACCCAGGAGCTTCTTCACGTCATCGAGGTGGAGACCGGTGGTCGGCTCGTCGAGGATGTAGAGCATGTCCGTCGTGGCTCGCGCGCCCAGCTCGGCGGCGATCTTGAGACGCTGGGCCTCCCCGCCGGAGAGGGTGGTGGCCGGCTGGCCGAGGCGAAGATAGCCGAGGCCGACGTCGCCGAGGACCCGGAGCCGCCGCGCCAGTGTGGTGTGCGCGGCGAAGAAGTCCACCGCGTCGTCCACCGTCATGCCGAGCACGTCCGCGATGGTGCGGCCGCGGTACTTCACGGCCAGCACGTCCGGCCGGTAGCGGCGGCCCTCGCACTCCTGACAGGTCACGTACACATCCTCGAAAAAGTACATCTCGAGTTTCTCGAAGCCGTCGCCCTGGCACTTCTCACAGCGGCCGCCCGGCACATTGAACGAAAACGCGCCGGCGGACAGACCGAGCGTCTTCGCCCGCGGCAACGCGGCGAAGATCTTCCGGATCTCGTCGAAGGCCTTCACGTAGGTCACCGGGTTCGAGCGCGGCGTGCGACCGATCGGCTCCTGATCGATGAGCCGCACGCCCTTCAGATACTCGAGGCCGACCATGAGGTCGTGCTCGCCCGGCGGCGCGAAATCGGTCTTGAACGCGCGGGCCACCGCACGGTAGAGCGTGTCGTGGACGAGCGTCGACTTGCCGGAGCCCGACACGCCGCTGACGACGGTGAACGTGCCCAGCGGCAGTCGCAGGGTGACGTCCTTCAAGTTGTGCTGTCGGGCCCCGGAGAGCACGAAGTGACGACGCGCCGTCCGCCGGATGGTCGGCGCCGGGATCGTCTCCCGCCCGGTCAGGTACCGTGCGGTCAGCGAGTGCGTCGCCTTGACGAATTCGCTCTGGGGACCACTGAAGACGATCTCACCGCCGCGCTCGCCGGAGCCGGGGCCCAGCTCGACGACGTGATCGGCGGCCTCGATGAAGCCACGGTCGTGCTCGACCACGACGACGGTGTTGCCGGCCTGGGCGAGCTCCCGGCAGAGATCGGTCAGGCGCGTCGTGTCGCGGGCGTGCAGGCCGATCGACGGCTCGTCGAGCACGTAGAGTGTGCCCACGAGCTGCGAGCCGAGCTGGTTGGCCAGGTTGATGCGCTGGGCCTCGCCGCCCGACAGCGTCCGGGTCTGCCGACTGAGCGTGAGATAGCCGAGGCCGACGCGGAGCAGGAACGCGAGCTTGGCGGTGAGCTGCTTGAGGATCTCGCGTGCGACCGACAACTCCCAGGCGGTCAGCGGCAAGTCGGCCGTGACGCGCGCCGCCTGCTCGATGGTGAGGGCGGTGAAATCGGCGATGGTGAGGCCGCCCACCTTCACCGCCAGCGCCGCCGGCCGCAGCCGAGTCCCCGTGCATGTCGGGCAGCGCGACTGGCTGCGATAGCGCGAGAGGAAGACGCGCACGTGGAGCTTGTAGCGATACGACTCGACCTCTTCGAAGAATCCCTGGATGCCAGGAAAGCTCCCGTTGCCGTCGTAGACGAGCCGCCGCTGGTCTGCGCTGAGCGCCTGGTAGGGCGTGTTGAGATCGAGCCCCAGACGCCTCGCCGACTTCACGAGCTGCCGCTGGTACCACTTCCCGGATGGGTACGTCCACGGCTCCACGGCCCCGTCCGCGAGCGTCCGCGTCGGATCCGGCACGACCAGCGCCTCGTCGTACTTGAGGATGTTGCCGAAGCCCTTGCACTCCGGGCACGCCCCGAGCGGGTGGTTGAACGAGAAGAGCAGGGGCTGGGGCCGCTCGAGAGCGATGGCGCACGTCGGGCAGCGCAGCTCCTCGGCGAAGGTGCGGAGACCGACGCCCACGATCTCGACCTCGAGACGGCCGTTGCCCTCGCGCAGCGCCGTCTCGACCGACTCGCTGATGCGACGGCGCTGGGCGGCGGCGAGGACCACCCGATCGAGGACGACCGAGATCTCGCCGGCGCCGTCGAGCTGCGGGGGCGCCGAGGCCAGATCGATCACTTCGCCGCGCACGCGGACGCGCGCGAATCCCCGACGAGTGAGGGTCGCCCACAGCTCGGCCGGGGCCTGGCCGGCTGGCAGCGGGAGCCGGAAGCCGATCAGCGCCCGCGCGCTCTCGTGCTCGGCCAGGAGCGCCTCCACCAGGCTGTCCGGAGAGTGCGACGTCGCCGGCCCGCCGCAGCTCGGGCAGTGCACCCGGCCGACCTTGGCGTAGAGCAGGCGCAGGTAGTCGTACACCTCGGTAGCGGTGCCGACCGTGGAACGCGCCGTGCGAACGGGGTTCTTCTGCTCGAGGGCGACGGCGGGGCGGATCTGCTCGATCCGGTCGACGTCGGGACGGTCGACGCGATCGAGAAACATGCGGGCGTAGGTCGAGAGCGACTCGATGTAACGCCACTGTCCCTCGGCAAAGAGCGTGTCGAAGGCGAGGGAGGACTTGCCGGAGCCGGAGACGCCGGTGATCACCGTGAGTCGATCGTGGGGAATCTCGAGCGAGATGTTGCGCAGGTTGTTCTGGCGGGCTCCTTCGATGCGGAGCCCCAGGGGCCGCGACATTCGATCAGTCCTCCTGAGGCGGATATTTTAGCGAAAGTGCGAATCGCCTGCATCCCCCAGGCCCGTCGCTGACCTGCTGGCTGTCTGGGCGGGACTGGCGCGCGCGCGAGCGGCAGATCGCCCTCGTTCGAATGTCCGTCCGCTCCGAGCGCGGGTCGGACTTTATGACACACGCAGACATCCGCAAAGCTCTTCGAAGGACGATCTTGGAGAAGTCGTTCACGAGAGCGTCGCAGGGGGAGCGCGTACCTGCGGACCACCTGGTAGCCCGTCTGTTTCAGCAGGCGCTCGAGGAGCCGCCCTCCACCTTGGCGAGCGTCTCTTCCACGACGGCCAGCACCTGTTTGACGTCCAGCGGTTTGGTGAGGTACTCGCGCGCCCCCTGCTCCAGCAGCCGCTTGATCTGGCCTGGCGTGGCGTCCGCGCTCAGGATCACAACGGGAATTCTTTTGGTCTGCGGATCGGTAGACAGCCTGGCCAGCACATCGCTGCCGGGAAGATCGGGCAGATGAAGATCCAGAATGATCAGGTCCGGCTGATGGTCGCGGGCCAGCTCGATTCCGCGGGAGCCCTGCATGGCCGAGAGCAGGGTCACTCCGGGCCGCCGGGCCAGGATGCGCTCGAGCAGCCGCAGGTTGGAGAGATTGTCCTCGATGTAGAGCACCGTCCCACGAATGCCGTCGTGATCGTCCTCACCCGCTGTGCGATTGCTCGGGCGATCGCTCTCCACCGTCGGGGACTCGGCGCGTCGCAGCTCCACGGTGAACGTTGTGCCCTGACCGATCGTGCTCGTGGCTGACAGCGAACCCCCCATGGCCTCGACGAGGTGGTGGGACAGGACGAGGCCGAGGCCCGTGCCTTCGATCGTCGTCTGCTCGGCGCCGAGCCGGTCGAACGGCGTGAACAAGCGACCTATCATTTCGGGCGCGATGCCGCGACCGGTGTCGCTGACGCTGAGCCGAACCCGTCCGGAGGGATCGGCCTCGGACGACACACGGACGACGCCACCGGCGCGGTTGTATTTCATGGCGTTGGACAGGAGGTTCAGCACGACCTGCTGGAGACGTTGACGATCAGCCATGACGTAGCCCTCGAGCCCCGTCACGACGACCTCGATTCGCTTCGTGGTCGCTTCGAGTCGGAGCATGTCGAGCGCGGCGGCGACCACCTCACTGACCAGGACCGGCTCGAGGGAAAGTGCCAGCTTCCCGGCCTCGATTCGTGCGATGTCGAGAACTTCGTTGATGAGGTCGAGCAAGTGGCGCCCACTCTTGAGAATCATTTCGACGCTCTCGCGTTGCTCGGCCCCCTGGGCCTCGAGCTCGAGTAGCTGCGCGAAGCCGATGATGCCGTTGAGCGGCGTGCGCAGCTCATGGCTCATCCGTGAGAGGAACTCGCTCTTCGCCCTGTTCGCCCGGTCGGCGTCCTCTTCGGCCCGCCGGCGCTCCGCGATCTCTCGCTGGAGGTGCTCGTTGGCGGAGCTCAGCTCGAGCGTTCGCTCCTGCACCCGCTGCTCGAGCTCTTCGGCCTGACCCTTCACGCGCTCGAGAAGCCGGGCCTGCTCGAGCGCGATGGCAAGCTGAGCGGCCACTTCCTGCGCGATGCTGATCTGCTCGGAAGAGAAGTCGTTCGGGGCCCCGCCGAAGCTCACGGCCCCGAGGAGCTCGCCTCCGGCGATCATGGGCACCACCATGTAGGTGTGGACGCCCGAGGCAAGGAGGGCCTCGGTGTGGGAGTCGCGGGGCAGCGACGCCGTGTCGATCACTTGCAGTTCCCCTCGTCCCAGCGCCTCCACGTCGCCCATGAGTCTCAGCGGAAAGCGAACGCCGGGGCCGAGGTGCAGGCGGCGACGCCCCGCGGCGGCCAACCACTCTGCTTCGCCGGCGGCCAGGTCGAAGAGATTCACGATGGCCCGCGGGACCCCGAGCATGTCCCGTAACCGCGGCAGGACGGCCTCGGTGATCTCCACCGGCGCCTTCGCCGCGATGAGCGCCCGGTCGATCTCGTGCAGAATCGTGAGACGTTCAGTGGACTTGGCCAGTGCGGCCGTCGCCCGCCGCTCGTTTCGAAATGCCAGCCCCCCAAGCCCGGCGAGCGTCGCGGTCAAGACGAAGCCGACTCCCGCTGCGACGAGGAGGTTGGTGCGCGTCCGCAGCAGAACCACGTTCTTGGGGCGGTGGACAACGACACCCCAGCCGAGCGCGGGCAGCCAGCGATAGGCGGAGAGGTTCACCTCACCGTCGACGGTGTTCTCCAGCTCCGCCACGCCGTCGTGACCCTCGAGCAAACGCCGAACCACCGGAACGTTGACATAATCGGACACGTGCTCGGGGCTGGTCCTCGTGCGGTGATACACGAGCTGCCCCTTGCGGTCGACGACGAAGATGTCGCCGCCGGGGATCTGGATCGGCAGCAGCCATGCGCGGAGCGCGTCCAGGCGCTGCACCGAGACGATGATGCCGATGACCGGCCCGTCGACGTCGCGGATGGGCATGGCGAGCGCCACCGCCGACGTGTGGCCGAGGTCGGTCTGATACACCTCGGACATGTACGGCTGCCAGGATTGGCTCACGCCGCGGTACCAGTCCCGAAAGGCATAGCTCCGGCCATAAATCTCCGGGCTCTCCGGCTCGGTGGCCCATACGATCCCGGCGGGATCGGCGAGGAAGACGCGGTCAAGGTCCGGGAAACTCTGATGGAGTTGACGCAGATGGAGCAGCGCCTCCGTGCGGTCCCGCTGTTTGACGCTTTCGCGGAACCGGAAGCGTCCCGCATAGGAGCGCAGTACGTTGAGATATCCTTGCTCTCGCGCGTCGATCGACGCCGCGACGCTGCGGGCGATGGCATCGTTTTGAGCGAGCGACTCGCGCTCCTCGACACGGATGACCCTGTCGAAGAAGAGAGCGGCCACCACAAAGACGACGAGCAGGAGCGCGGCCACGACTCCATAGAAGGACCGTGAGCCGTGAAGCCGCTTGATGCGCAATGGCCCGCGCGTGCGGCCTGACGGATCGGACGGCGGGCCGCTGGCAGCGGGCTCTGAGGCCATATTCCATGGAAGCATGGTCGGCCGGGCCGACCAACCTCCAAAACTTCTGCTCGAGAAGTGACGATTTGCGTCACCGGCGGCTCTAGCGCTTGCCTGTGGGGCGGTGAATGGAAGCGTTCGCATCACGAGCACGAGCGACCCCGGAGCCCCCGACTGCCGATCAGCAGGCGGCGTCTGCGCCGCCGCCGGTCATGGCGTCGAATCTACGGAAGCGGCTTCCCGGTCGCGAGCCGCCACGAACACGTGAGCGGTGCACGCGAGCACCGGGATGTGTGCGGTGACGGAATCTTTCTTGAGCCGGTGCGTCGCCTCCCACCCACCGAGCCGCGGGAGCGCCAAGTCCATCACGATCCCATCGGGCTGCACGGCTCCGCGCGAGAACAACCTCATGCTCGTTCACAACGAGAACACGGACGGAATGCGGACAGCCAGCGGCGGGGTGGGGCAGAGAGATTCGGGAAATCGCGAGGATGGCCGCAGCAACCGTGCGGCCCGTATCAGCGAAAGTGCTATGATGACGCCACCGTGCACGAGCGGATTCGCGTGCTGGTGGTGGACGACGACCCTGAAGTTCGGTCGCTTCTCGGCCGCGTGTTGACCAAGAACAGCTGGTCGACGACGGAAGCGAGCTCGGGGGCGGACGCGATGGCCACCCTCGGACGCCAGGAATTCGACGTCGTCCTCCTCGACGTGAAGCTGCCCGATGCATCTGGCCTCGACATTCTTCGCTGGGCGCGCGAAAGCGACGTCGACACCGAGTTCGTCATCCTCACCGGCAACGCCGACGTCGAGACGGCGGTCGAGGCCATGCGGCTCGGCGCCTACGACTTCGTGGCCAAGCCCTGGCGCAACGCCGAGCTGGTCCAGGTCATCGGCAAGGCCGCCGAGAAGAAAGACCTCCGGCGCGAGAACCACGCGCTCAAGGAGGTGATGACCCGCCGCGACGGGATGCCGCACATCGTGGGCGACAGTCCCGAGATCGTGGACGTCGTGTCCATGATCGCGCGGGTGGCGGCCAGCGACAGCCCCGTGCTGATCCACGGCGAGAGCGGAACCGGCAAGGAGTTGGTGGCCCGCACGGTCCACTTGAAGAGCCGACGGGCGTCGCGGCCGTTCGTGTCCGTCAACTGCGGCGCGCTGCCCGACACGCTGCTGGAGACAGAGCTGTTCGGGCACAAGCGGGGCGCCTTCAGTGGAGCGGTCAACTCCCGCGTGGGCCTCTTCGAGGCGGCCGACGGCGGCACGCTCTTCCTCGACGAGATCGGTGAGATGTCGCCGGCCATGCAGGTGCGTCTCCTGCGCGTGCTCGATTCCGGCGAGGTGCGGCGGGTCGGCGAGGAGCGCGCCTTCAACGTCGACGCGCGCATCGTGGCCGCCACCAACAAGGACCTCAATCGGGAGGCGACCGAGGGCCGCTTCCGCTGGGACCTCTTCTACCGCGTGGCGACCATCGTGGTCCCGGTGCCGGCGCTGCGCCGCCGCCACGACGACATACCGCTCCTCGTCCAGCACTTCGCGGCCCAGGGCGCTCGGGGCGGTAAGCCCCTGCGCTTCTCGGCGGAGGCGATGGAGCGACTCCAGCGGTACGAGTGGCCGGGCAACATCCGGGAGCTGCACAACCTCATCGAGCGCCTGCAGATCCTCCACGAGGGCGACGAGGTGCAGGTGAACGCGCTGCCCGCCGAGCTGATGGCCGTCAAGCGCACAGCGGTCGAACCCGCCCAGACGCCGCTCGTCTCGCTCCAGGAGATGGAGCGGCAGTACGTCGAGCGCGTGCTGCAATCGACCGGGTGGAACAAGGCCCAGGCGGCACGCGTGCTCGAGGTCGACATCAAGACCCTCAACAAGAAGATCCGCGACTTCAATATCGTCCGCCCCGCGTAAGCCCGTTGGCCCTCCTATCGTCCCAGGAGGAACTCCCTGCGGCGGGGAGTTTCTCCGGGGGCCCTCAGAATTCGACTTTTTCCAATCGTCGTAATTTTCCGACGTTAGCCGCGGTCGAGCGTGGCACTGGAGTTGCGATGCTCGATCGGCGTATATGAACTTCCTCAACAGCCGGCACCACCCGCAGATGCTCGAGACGACGACCGCTCCGCTCGTCACGCGCTCGTCCGGGATCGCGCTCTGGCGCCCGGACATCGTGCTGTCCAGGGCCATCGTGCCGGCGCCCGAACGGCCCCGGGTGACGATCGCCGAGCCCGGCCACCGGCCCGAGGCGGTGCGCGCACAGGTGGAGGCGACGCGGACTCTGCTCGATTCTCTCGTTGAAGCCCGTCAGGCATTCCGTGCTCGTACCGCCGATCTGGACCCGGCGGCTGGCAGTGAGCGCGAGCGCGTGATGACGATGATCGAAACGTATCGGGCCAAGAGCGCGCTCGACGAGGCGCTTCGCGGCACGCTCCGGCGTGCCAGCACTATGATGGACACGCGAGGTCAGCGATGAGCTACCGTCTGAGCGACTCGAACGTCTACTATTTCCCCTCGACCACGCCCGCAGCGCCGGCGCCCAGAGCGGTGGAGCCCGTCCGCTTCGTGCGCCGCCTCCGTAACGCGTGGTGGCGACTGCGCCTGGCCCTGAGCGAAATCCGCACGATCCTGCGGCGGCCGACGCAGCGCCTCACCCTGGACGACTACGTTGGGTTGCTGGAGTTCGAGGACGAGCAGCGGCCGCGGCGGCGGCGGGGCCGCGCGAGCCACCCCGGCCGTCTCATCGATTTCGAGACTGCCCGGCTCCGCCTGCGCCCGGCTCCTCAGGCCTGACATCAACCGCGGTCGGCTCGCGAGCCGACCGCGGTAGTTTGACACTTCGCGCGCGCATCCGTAGACTCCGGCGCCGCATGCCCCGCGCGTCGCGCTTCCCCGCGGTGCTCCTTCTCGTGGCCTTCACCGTCGTCGGGTGCGGCGGCCCGACACTCGATCCGGAGGCCGAGCGTGGCCGCCAGGTGTACCTTGCGCAGTGCACGGCGTGCCACGCCAGCGATCCCGCTCAGCCTGGACCCGTAGGACCGCCGGTCAAGGGCTCGACGCGGGAGCTCCTCGAAAGCAAGGTCCTGCGCGGGACGTATCCGCCGGGCTACCGGCCGAAGCGTCCGACGAACATCATGCCGCCGCAGCCACAGGTCGCCAACGACATTCCGGCGCTGGCCGCCTACCTCAAATAGCGCCAAAAACACGACGGGCCCGGCGGCAGTCGCCGGGCCCGAACGCCGATGCGCGCGGCCTCACATCCGGGGTGTGAGGATCACGCTCACGATCCAGAAGATCGCGGTCAGCACGAAGCCCGCCCAGAACGTCCCCTTGAGCGTGCTCAACATCTTCTTGCCCGGGCCGGCGGTGCCGACCAGCGCGTTGTACTCGGCAACGACGATGACGATGACCATCAGCACCAGCATGCCGATCTTCGTGGAGCGTGCGATGGGGCCGACCCAGGCCAGGTGAGAGGCCGCGCCCATGAAGAACAGCATCGGGATCGAGAGCATCGTGTTTGTCCGTGAGGCGAAGCCGGCCCGCTGACCGCGGGCGGCCGCCTCCGGGATGGCCTGACCGCCGCCCTTCACCTGCGTGGCCGAGGCCATGATCACTTGTTGCGCCGGCCAGATCACGAACCACACGTTGAACCACATCGTGGTACCGAGCAACGCGCCGATCAGGATGGTGAGCCCGTAGGGCTGGGCGACGAATTCGCGCGGCCCCCCGAGCTGGCCCATCCGGTGGAGGAGGTACAGCCAGCCGGTGATGAGCGTCAGCATGGCGCCCCACCGGAACCACCACAGCGCACGACTGACGAGGCCCCCCGCGAGCATCCCGATGCGGACGGGCGCCTCCGCCGCCGCGAAGAACGGGGTCTGCACGAAGTTGAAGTAGTAGAGCATCCCGATCCAGGTGATACCGGCCAGGAAGTGGAACCACCGCAGCAAGAACAGCCAGCCATCTCCACTCAAGAGTGCCATGGGTGATGCTCCTCCACGTCTCGGGATGGACTACTCTTTGTCTTCCTCCTCCTCGCCCTCGTCCTCCTCCTCGTCGACGTCTTCGTCGACATCGTCGTCCTCGAGATCGTCGTCGTCGTCGGCCTCGAAGTCGTCGTCGTCGTCGAAGTCGTCTTCCTCTTCGTCGACGTCGTCGTCCTCGGCGTCGAGCTCGTCGTCCTCGGCCTCGTCGTCGTCGAGGTCCTCGTCTTCTTCCACTTCGCTCTCTTCGTCTCCGTTGGGAGAATGACGAAGCTCGACGGGTTCATGCCAGGGGAGTGTCCGGAACTGCATGTGAAGGCTCCTCCGCAGGGTGGAGCGGATACCGTTGAAATGCTGGACGGGATTATAACAAACGGAATATGGTGTCTAGCCCCTTTCGACCCCGCGTTTTGCGGTACAATTTCGCGGGTAGTCGGGCGTTATTCCTCTCCGGCGGTGTAGCTCAGCGGCAGAGCAGGGGTCTCATAAGCCCCGTGTCGGAGGTTCAATTCCTCCCACCGCCACCAACCCAAGACCGCCTTTCGTTCCTCGGGCTCGCCGGCGTCGAGTACCGTGACGCGTCGTCGCGGAACTCGCGAACGATCCGATCGCCGTGTACTCCTCGCTCTCAGCGCGACGAAGGCGCCGATCGCGAACGTGCTGGAAAAGGGCAGAGCGACAGGAGGACGATCAGAGACGCCGCGCGTACGGGGCGTTCGCTTTACGGACCTTCAGGGCTGGGCCGCAGATCGGACTGATCTGCGACCCAGCCGGGTCTACACCGCGCTCAGGAGAGTCCTTCTAGCGACACGTATGCCCGCCGCCCGTCGCGGGCAGCGAGGGCCCGTTGGGGACCGGGAGGGAGGGATGGTCGAAGGGCGCCTCTTCGCGCGCGACCCGACAATCGGTCAGCGCGTTCTGCAGGAAGTCGACGAGGGCGGCCTTGTCTTCCGACTTGAAATTGAGGTCTTTGATCCGCTTCGACGGATTGGGGAAGTCACCGCCGCGGCTGTAGAAGTCCACGACGGA
>MNEG01000162.1:6662-15980 GCA_001917585.1 Candidatus Rokubacteria bacterium 13_1_40CM_68_15 | reverse complement strand
TGCAAGCGATCGACTTCGCGATGGAGCGCAACGAGTTCGCGGCCATCCTGGGGCCGAGCGGCTGTGGAAAGTCCACGCTGCTCAACATGGTGGCGGGCTTCGACACCCCGACCCGGGGCCGCGTCCTGGTCGACGGCGCGCTCGTGAACGGCCCCGCGCCTAGCCGGGCCGTCGTCTTTCAGGAGCCGGCGCTCTTCCCCTGGTACACCGTGGTCGACAACATTATGTTCGGCCCCAAGACACGCGGGCTCGCGCCCGCGGAATTCCGACCCAAGGTCGACGCGCTGCTCGAGCAGGTCGGCCTGCGCGGCTTCGAGACGCACTACCCCGCGGAGCTTTCCGGCGGCATGAAGCAGCGCGTGGGGATCGCGCGCGTGCTCGTCATGGAGCCCGCCGTGCTTCTGATGGACGAGCCCTTCGGCAGCCTCGACGCCCAGACGCGCTCGCTCATGCAGGAGCTGCTCCTTTCGGTGTGGGAGCGCCACCACCAGACCGTGCTCTTCATCACGCACGACATCGAGGAGGCGCTGCTGCTGGCCGACAGCGTCTCGGTCATGACCGCGCGCCCCGGCCGCATCAAGAAGCGCCTGACCGTGGAGCTGCCCCGCCCGCGGACGCTGGAGATGACGACATCACCCGTCTTCAACGAGCTCAAGCGCGAGGTGCTCGCCCTGATCCGCGAGGAGAGCCTGCGCGCGGCCACCGAGAAGGGTGACTGAGGACGATCGCAGGTAACCGCGCCCGCGCTGTGGCACACTCGGAAGACGTGCCCGGCAACCCTCCCAGCTCCCTGGAAACGGCCGCGCTGCTCCGCGAGCTGCGCATCGATCGTGACGGCCGACCTCCGAGCTCCCGCCGGAGATGGATCCTCCTTGCCGTCATCACGGCCCTCGTGCTCGCGGCCGCGGCGTGGCTCCTCTGGGGCCGCGTGTCCGCGCCCACCGTGCGTACCGTCGTCGCGCGCGCCGCGACGCCGGCCGGCGGCGCCGGCTCCGTGCTGGACGCGAGCGGCTACGTCACGGCGCGCCGGCAGGCCACCGTCTCGGCCAAGATCACCGGCAAGGTGATCGACCTGTTGATCGAGGAAGGCATGCACGTGAAGGAAGGCGCGGTGCTCGCGCGCCTGGACGACACCGAAGCGAAGGCCCAGCTGGCGCTCGCACGGGCGCAGCTCGCCGCGGCGCGTTCGCAGGAGGGCGAGATCCGCGCCCAGCTGGACCAGGCCGAGCGCGACTACGTCCGTCAGCAAGAGCTGCACGCGCGGAACCTCGTCAGCGAGCAGTCGATGGACGCCGCGCGCGCCCAGCGTGACATGCTGCGCGCGCGGGTGACCGCCAACCAGGAGCAGATCCGGGTGGCCGGCGAGTCGGTCGCGGTCGCCGAGGTCCAGCTCGACAATACCGTGATCCGCGCGCCGTTCAGTGGCATCGTCGTCGCCAAGGCCGCGCAGCCCGGTGAGATGATCTCGCCGATCTCGGCCGGCGGGGGCTTCACGCGCACCGGCATCGGCACCATCGTGGACATGGACTCGCTCGAGATCCAGGTCGACGTCAACGAGGCCTACATCAACCGGGTGACGCCCGCGCAGCCGGTCGAGGCCACGCTCAACGCGTATCCCGACTGGAAGATCCCGGGCTCGGTGATCGCGATCATCCCGACCGCGGATCGCGCCAAGGCAACCGTGAAGGTCCGCATCGCGATCACGACCAGGGATTCGCGCGTCGTTCCCGACATGGGTGTGCGCGTCGCCTTCCTCGACGCGAGTCCCCGTGGCGGCCGGCCCGCCGCCACCGGCGTGCTGGTGCCGGCGGAGGCCGTGCGCGGCGACGGCATCGAGGCCACCGTGTTCGTGTACGCCGATGGGCGGGTGGCGCGCCGGAGCGTCAGCGTCGGCCGGGCACTCGGTGCCGACCGTGAGATCGGGCAAGGCCTGCGCGCCGGCGAGCGCGTGGTCGTATCGCCGCCGCCCTCGCTCCGGGACGGCGCTACGGTAAGGCTGGCCGACAGCGCG
Organism: Candidatus Rokubacteria bacterium 13_1_40CM_68_15; assembly: GCA_001917585.1. Taxonomy (GTDB): domain Bacteria; phylum Methylomirabilota; class Methylomirabilia; order Rokubacteriales; family CSP1-6; genus 40CM-68-15. The sequence goes on along the minus strand of MNEG01000162.1, from coordinate 13,969 downwards.
CGATGAGCGCGCTCATCGAAATCCGCCGCGTCACCAAGAAGTACCGCCGCGGCGGCGAGACAATCGAGGTCCTGCACGGGATCGATCTCGACATTCCGCGCGGCGACTTCGTCGCGCTCATGGGGCCGTCCGGTTCGGGCAAGACGACGCTGCTGAACCTCATCGGCGGCCTCGACACGCCGACGTCGGGCACGATCACCGTGGATGGGGAGCGCATCGACGGCCTGGCCGGAGGCGCGCTGGCCCGCTGGCGCGCCGCCAACGTCGGCTTCGTCTTCCAGTTCTACAACCTCCTGCCCGTGCTCTCGGCGCAGAAGAACGTGGAGTTGCCCCTGCTCCTGACCGATCTGAGCGCCGGCAAGCGGCGCCGCCACGCCGAGATCGCACTGGCGCTCGTCGGCCTGCGCGACCGCGCGCGCCACAAGCCGAAGGAGCTGTCCGGTGGTCAGGAGCAGCGGGTCGCGATCGCCCGCGCGATCGTCTCCGACCCGACGCTCCTCGTGTGCGACGAGCCGACCGGTGACCTGGATCGCGCCACCGCTCACGAGATCATGACGCTGCTACAGATGCTCAACCGCGACCACGGCAAGACCATCGTCATGGTTACCCACGACCCCAAGGCGGCCGAGTACGCGCAGCGCCGCTTCCAGCTCGACAAGGGGCTTCTGGTGTGAAGTACCTGCCGCTGCTCTGGGCGCAGCTGTTCCGCAAGAAGACGCGCACGATCCTCACGATCCTGTCGGTGATCGTCGCCTTCCTGCTGCTGGGGCTGCTGGAGGCCGTCCAGATCGCGTTCGAATCCGGCGCCGACAGCGCCGACGCCAAGCGGCTGCTGACGATCGCCCGCTACTCGATCATCGAACCGCTGCCGATGTCCTATGCCGCGCGCATCGAACACGTGCCCGGCGTGGTCGCCGTCGCCTACGCTGACTGGTTCGGCGCCCGGTACCAGAACGAAAGTAACGCGTTTCCGGTATTCGCGGTGGATCCCACCCGCTACCTGGACATGTACCCGGAGTTCGACGTCGCCCCCGCGCAGCGCGAGGCGTTCGGGAAGACGCGGACCGGAGCCGTCGCCGGCCGACGACTCGCCGAGCGCTACGGCTGGAAGGTCGGGCAGAAGCTGCCGATCGCCAGCGAGATCCACACCCGGACCGACGGCAGCCTGGACTGGGAGTTCGACCTGGTCGGAATCATCGACGCCGAGGATCCGGCGGTGCGCGGCAACACCGACATGGTGCTGATCAACGTCGCTTACTTCGACGAAGCCCGCCAGTTCGGTCGAGGCAAGACGGGCTGGTACATCGTCCGCGTCGCGGACGCCGACCAGGCGCGGACCACCGCGGCGGAGATCGATCGCATGTTCATGAACTCGCCGGACGAGACGAAGACGCAGCCCGAGAAGGAGTTCGCGATCGGCTTCGCCAAGCAGATCGGCGACATGGGCGCGCTGGTGACGCGTATCCTGCTCGCGGTGTTCTTCACGATCCTGATCCTCACTGGCAATACCATGGCCCAGGCGATCCGCGAGCGCATCCCCGAGCTGGCCATCCTCAAGACGGTCGGCTTCTCCGACCGTACCGTGACGGCGCTCGTGCTGGGCCACCTCCGGCGGTCGCTTTCCGCCGCTCTACGTCGCCCCGACGACGTGGCTGCTCGCGGCCGGTGTCGCCGCGGCGCTGGGGCTGGCCGTCGGGCTCCCGCCGGCGCTCCGGGTGAACCGGCTGCGCATCGTGGACGCTCTGGCGGGACACCGGTGAGCTCGTGAGCGGGCTCAACCAGGTCGTTCACGTCACACTGATCAACCTGCGCAACGTGCCCCGCCGGCTCGGCACGTCGCTCGTCGTCGTGGTGGGCATCGCCGGCGTGGTCGGCGTGCTGGTGTCGGTCCTCGCGATGGGTGAGGGCTTCCGACACACCCTGGCCAGTACCGGCCGCCCCACGCGCGTCATCATGCTGCGCGCCGGCTCCGAGGCGGAGATGTCGAGCGGCGTGGCGCGAGACCAGGCGTTCCTGCTGGCGAGCCTGCCCGGCATCGCGCGCGACGCCGACGGGCGCACGCTCGTCTCCGCGGAGCTGGTCGTGATGGTCGACCTCCCACGCAAGGGCGAGACCGATCCGAACAACGTCCCCTTCCGCGGCGTGCAGCCGGCCGCCTTCACGATCCGCAACGAGGCCACGATCGTGGAGGGGCGCCGCTTCGAGCGTGGCGTGCGCGAGGTGATCATCGGCCGGAAAGCGGCGGCGCAGTTCGCCGGACTGTCGGTCGGCTCGCACATCGCCTTCCGCGACAGCGACTGGACCGTGGTCGGTATCTTCGCGAGCGACGGCGACGTGCACGAGTCCGAGATCTGGGCGGACGCGGAGGTCGCCATGTCGGCCTTCCGGCGCAGTGGTTTTCAGTCGGTCACGGCGACGCTCGCCGATGCCGCGGAGAGCGGTCTCCAGACGGTGAAGGACGCGGTGGCCCGCGATCGCCGGCTGTCGATCAGCGTCATCCGCGAGCCCGAGTACTACGCCAAGCAGGCCTCGATCCTGTCGAAGCTGATCGGCGTGCTGGGCTACAGTGTGGCGATGTTCATGGCGATCGGGGCCACCTTCGGAGCGCTGAACTGCATGTACTCGGCGATCGCCAGCCGCCAGGTGGAGATCGCGACCCTGCGCGCGATCGGCTTTGGTGGCACGCCGGTGGTGGTGTCGGTGATGCTGGAGGCGCTGCTGCTGGCCCTGCTGGGCGGGTCGGTCGGCGGTGCGCTGGCCTACGTCTACTGCGACGGCGCCACGCTCTCGACGCTCAACTTCAACACCTTCTCCCAGGTGGCGTTCGACTTCAGGGTCACCCGTGGCCTGCTCGTGCAGGGCCTGCTGTGGGCGCTGCTCATCGGCGCCGCCGGCGGGCTCCTGCCGGCGATCCACGCCGCCAGACTGCCCGTGACGCACGCCCTGCGGACCGGATAGGAGATGGAGGCCTCGGCCGGATGATCGCCGCGAACGTCGCCGTGGCGGTGGTCGCCCTGCTTCACGTCTACTTCCTGGTGCTCGAGATGTTCCTGTGGGACACGCCTTTCGGACGCCGCACGTTCGGCCTGACGGCCGATTTCGCGGCCGCCTCGAAGTCGCTCGCGGCCAATCAGGGCCTGTACAACGGCTTCCTCGCGGCCGGGCTCCTCTGGAGCCTCAGCCTGGGCGGCGCCGGAGCACCGATCAAGATCTTCTTCCTCGGTTGCGTGGTCGTGGCCGGAGTCTTCGGCGCCTTCACGGCGAGCCGCAAGATCCTCTGGGTTCAGGCCCTGCCCGGAGCCGTGGCGCTGGCCCTCGTGTTGCTCTCCTGAAAAGCGTCGCCGCTCAAGCCGGCGCGCGCAGGAAAGCGCAGGCGCCGACGATGCGGCCGATGAGCTCGTGCCGCGACCTGCGGTAGCCGAGATCGTGCCCGCCGTCGGTCACGATGAGGGTCGTGGGGCCGCTGATCAATGTTCGCGCCGCCTCGATCTCCTCGGTCGACCCGAACGGATCCGACGTCCCGTGGATGAACACGACGCGGCCCCGGAGCTTCGGGAAGTGGGCGGTACGTAGCTCGGCGGGGCGGCCGGGCGGATGCAGTGGGTAGGAGAGCAAGAGCAGCGCGGTGACGAGGGTCGGCTCCTCGGCGGCGAGCATGCTGGCCTGACGGCCCCCGTAGGACTGGCCGCCGAGGAGGACGCGCTCCACGCCGAGCGCCCTCACCGCAGAAACGGCGTGAGCGAGCCCGGCGCGATCCACAGACGCGGACGACCGCGACGGCGGTCCGGTTCGCCGCGCCTGCCGGAACGGCAGATCGCAGCGCAGCACCGTCATCCCGGACGCCGCGAGCGCGACGGCGAGATCGACCAGGAGCGGCGCGCTGGCGTTACCGCCGCCGCCATGCGTGAGCACCAGGCCGTCGGACGATGGCGACGACGGTCGGTGGAGAAAACCGCGAACAGGCGGCAGGCCTGCCGATGTCGCCGTGAACGACTCGCCCGGCACCGCGCGGGTCAGCCCGTCCCCGCTAGACCGCCTTCTCCTGCTTGAGGCTCGCGATCTCGCTCGCCGAGTAGCCCAGCTCGCGAAGGATCTCGTCCGTGTGCTCCCCGTGCGTCGGTGCCGGCTCGCGGATGGCACCCGGCGTGCGCGAGAGCGTTGCCGGCAGGCCCTGCACGCGGATTTCTCCGCGCTCGGCGCGGCGCACCGGCTGGGCCATGCGGAGATGCTGGATCTGCGGATCCTCGAAGACCTGCTTGATGTTGTAGATCGGCCCCGAGGGCACGCCGGCCTTGTTGAGCGCCTCGATCCACTCGGCGCTCGTCCTCTTGACGAGCACTTTGTCGAGCTCCTCGTTCATCGCCCTACGATTCTTGGAGCGATCGGCCATCGATTTGAAGCGCGGATCGCCGATCAGGTCCTCGGCGCCGATCGCTTCGCAGAGCCGCCGGTACATCACCTGGCCGGAGGCGGCGATGTTGATGTGGCCGTCGGCGGTCGTGAAGACGCCGGTCGGAATGCCGGTTGGGTGATCGTTGCCGGCCTGCGGCGCGATCTCGGAATCGATGAGCCAGCGCGCGGCCTGGAAGTCGAGCATCGTGACCATGGCCTGCAACAGCGACGTGTGCACCCACTGGCCCTTGCCCGATCGCTCGCGCTCGAGCAGCGCGACCAGGATGCCCTGGGCGAGGAAGAGACCGGCCGTGAGGTCGGCGACGGGAATGCCGACGCGCACGGGGCCCTGCCCCGGCAGACCGGTGACCGACATGAGGCCGCCCATGCCCTGAGCGATCTGATCGTAGCCCGGGCGCTCGGCATACGGCCCCGTCTGACCGAAGCCGGAGATGGAGCCGTACACGATCCTCGGGTTGATCTTCGACAGGCTCTCGTAGTCGATGCCGAGGCGATGCTTGACGTCCGGCCGGAAGTTCTCGATCACGACGTCGGCCTTGGCCACCATGCGCCTGAGGATCTCGAGGCCGCGCGGGTGCTTGAGGTCGAGCGTCATCGAGCGCTTGTTGCGGTGCAGGTTCAGGAAATCGAAGCCGATCGCGGTGGAGTCGCCCTCGACGAGCTCGCGCGCCTCAACCTTGACGACCTTGGCTCCCATGTCGGCTAGCTGGCGCACGGCGGTCGGGCCCGACCGCGCCCGGGTGAGATCGACGACGGTGATGTGCTCGAGCGGCAGGCTCATCTGGTCATCCCCGCGGGAAGAATGGCCGAGCCCGTCTGCGACGCAGGGTTCCGGCGCGTCCAGCGGCCGGCGTCCACGGCGGTCAGGAAGTCGAGCACGGCACGGTTGAAGAGATCAGGCTCCTCGAGATTGATGGTGTGGCCGGCCTTGGGAAGCACCACCAGACCGGAGCAGGGCAGCTTGCGCTTCATGTAGATGGCGGGCTCCAGGCAGGGATCGTCCTCGTCGCCCGTCATGATCAGCGTGGGCAGCTCGCACTTCTCCATGCGATCGCCCAGCTCGAAGACCGACGGCCGCGTCATCTGGATGCCTCTGAGCGTCAGCGCGTGGCCCCTGGCCGAGCCGCTGGCCAGGTTCTGGTAAAACTCCTGAAAGCCGACCGGGTCCTTGTCCTTGAACTGCACGCGCGTCGGGCCCTGGGCGTAGAGGTCGGCCGCCTTCTGCATCCCGTCCGCCTCGAACTTCCTGGCCGTGACCTCGGCGTCCTGGCGGAACTTCTCGCGGTCGGTCATCACGCTGCCATAGCCGGCGCCGGCGACGACCACCGACCACGCGCGATCGGGATAGCGGAGCGCGAAGTGCAGCGTGGCGTAGCCCCCCTTGGAGAGCCCGCACACGTGAGCCTTCTTGATACCGAGCGCGTCGAGGAAGCCGCGGATGTCTTCCGCGGCGCGATCCTGCGAGTACGCTTTCGGATCCTCGGGGACGTCGGACGGCGGATAGCCGCGGGCGTTGTAGGCGATGGCCCGGTAGCGCCGCGAGAAGAATTGCATCTGCGGCCGCCACGAGCGGTAATCGCCAGCGAACTCGTGCACGAACACGAGCGGTAACCCCTGGCCGGCCTCTTCGTAGTACAGCTTGATGCCGTCAACCGCCGCGAGTGGCATGGGCTACTCCTTCCAGGGGAAATTGGCCTCGAGGATCTCGAAGGTCTTCTTGCCGTTCGGCAGCTGCGCGGTGACGCTGTCGCCCACGTTCTTGCCGATGAGCGTGCGGGCCAGCGGCGAGAGGATGGAGATCCGCCCCCGCGCCGGCTCCGACTCGTCGGAGCCCACGATCCAGTACCGATACTCCTTGCCCGCCTCGTCTTCGAGCTTCACCGTCGACGCGAACGTGATGCGGCTGCCCGAGCTCGGCGGATCGATGACCTCGGCGGCGCCGACCTTGGTCTCCAGCTCGGCGATGCGCCCCTCGATGAAGCTCTGCTTCTCGCGGGCCGCATGGTACTCGGCGTTTTCCGACAGGTCGCCGTGGGCTCGCGCCTCGGCGATGGCCTTGGTGATGGCGTGACGGTCCACGCGCTTGAGCCGGTCGAGCTCGGCAGCGAGCCTGTCGTACCCGGCGCGGGTCATCGGCGTCCGCTGGACGGCCATGGGGTAGCTACGTTACCACGACGGCTAGGGCGTGCGGCTGCGCAGCTGGATCGGATTCGTGAAGAGGATCGAGTTGGGGATCAGCACCTTGCCGTCCTCGCGCTGAAGCGTCGTGTAGCGCAGATCGACGCCGGCGACCGTCCCTTCGTAGCCCGTCACGCTGATGAGGTCGTGGCGGGCGAAGGGCCGATAGACGAGGAGCAGGAGGCCGGCGAGCAGGTTCGAGAGCACGTCGCGGAATGCGAAGCCGAGCGCAAACCCGGTGAGGCCGAGCCCGGCCACCAGCGCGGTGACGTTCACGCCCATGGTGCCGAGCGCGGTGACCACGCCGAGCACGATCAGCGTCCCCTTGGCGATCTGACCGAGAAGGGCGATGACGTCCGGGCGTGCGTGCTCGGCCCGCTCCAGCCGTGCCATCACTCGCTGGACCATGACGCCGGCGAGCCAGAACCCGATCAACAGCAGCAAGGCCCCGACGGCGCGCAGGGCGAGCCGCGAGGCCTCCGTCGTGAAGCTCACGACCATGGGGTCCATGATCACCTCCAGGACATCGGTTAACCCCGACGCGACGGCAGCTGTGTCGCCACGTCGACCTTGGCCTTGGCGCGCGCCGCGCCCAGCCACGACTGCCAGGCCTGCGTCTGCTTGCGGGCGAGGAGATCGCGCTCGACGCGCTCGCGCTCGGCGGCGAGGCCGCTCATGTCAGGCGGGACGCGCTCGAGGACCTTCAGCACGTAATA
>MNEG01000162.1:4816-6530 GCA_001917585.1 Candidatus Rokubacteria bacterium 13_1_40CM_68_15 | reverse complement strand
CGCTTGACGGCCGCCTCCACCTGGGCCCGGATCTCCGCGAGCGGAGGCACGGCGGCCGGCAGCGACTCGAGGTTCTTCATCACCACCCAGCCGGCCGGCGTCTTCACGGGCGCCGCCACCCCCCCGAGGCTCAGGTTGAAGGCGGCCTCCTCCATCGCATCGGCGCCAGCGAACGGACCGGACTGCTTTCGCGCGATTGTCGCGTCGTGTGGAGTCAGCCCGAGCTTCTTGGCCTCGGCGGCAAAATCGCCGGCGCCGAGGAGCTTGGCGCGGACCTCGTCGGCGCGCGCACGCGCCGCGCGATCGGCGGCCTCGGCCTGCAGACGCTCGCGAATCGGGGAGGCGACGTCCTTCAACGGCTTCTTGCCCCCGTCTTGCACCTCATAGACCTTGATGGCGTGGTAGCCGAACGGTGACCGGACCGGCTCCGGCGACACCTGGCCTTTCTTCAGCTCGAAGAGCGCCTGCTCGAAGGCGGGCACCATCTCACCCTTGCCGACGAGCCCGAGCTCGCCGCCCTTGTCCTTCGTGCCGGGATCCTCGGACACCTCGCGGGCGAGCTTGCCGAAGTCCTCTCCGGCCTTGGCTCTCCGAATCACGTCGGCGATCTTCGCTTTCGCCTTGTCCTCGGCCTCGCTGCCGCCCGTCTCGCCCACGCGGACCAGGACGTGGGCCGCCCGCGCCTTCTTCGGCGTCTCGAACTCCTGGGTATGCTCGGCGTAGTACTTCTCGACCTCGGCGTCGGTCACCGGCTTCGTGAATTCCTTCGGACCCACGGCCACGTACTGCACCCGGCGCCGCTCGGGCTGGCGCAGCTCCGCGCCGTGCTCCTTGACATAGGCTTGCAGCTCCTCGTCGGTGGCGGTCTGCGCGGCGATCAGCGGGTTCAGCTCCACGAGCGCCCACTCCGCTCGCACCTCTTCGCGCTGCTGGACGAAGGCCTGCTCGACCTCGGCGTCCGAGACCTTCACCCCGCCGCGCACCGCGTTCTCGACCTTGGTCCGGGTCAGCCGGCGGCGCATCTCCTCTTCGAACCCACCCTTCGTGTACCCGAGACGGCGCAGCACCTCCTCGTACCGCCTGAGCGTGAAGCGGCCGCCTTCCTGGAAGGCCGGGAACCCGTGAATCTGAACGTTCAACTCCTCGTCGGTCACGCCGAGGCCTTCCGACTGCGCCCTCTGGACAGCCAGCGCCTCCAGCACCAGGTCCTCGACCACCTGCTGCGGCAGGCCCATGCGCTCGGCCATCTCGGGGTTGAAGCGCTCGCGCATCATCTGGGCGTACATCGAGAGATATTCCTGGTACCGGCGCTGGTAGCGCTCGACGGAAATCTTCTCGCCGTTGACGGTGGCCACGCTGTCGCGGGCGCTCCCGCCGTCGCGCCCGCTCGTCCCGAAGATGAAGAGCGAGGCGACGAACGCGGCCACGATGACGAGGAGGCCGATCTGCAAGGTCCGGCGATATCGACGCATAAATGTGATCATCTGGACTCCTTGGTGAGCAGAGGGCTAGTCGCCTGACTCGACCTGTCCGAGCCGCGGCGGCATCGCGCCCTCGGCGGGCACGACGCGCCGGGCCACGGTGATGAACCCGGTGTGAGCGACCATCCGGTGGAAGGGCCGCACCGATTGGCCTTCGATGTTCCAGGGACGCATGAGCGTCTCGAACGTCTCGACGAGCGCCCACTCGCGCTCGCGATGCAGGGTCTCGCTCA
>MNEG01000162.1:0-4732 GCA_001917585.1 Candidatus Rokubacteria bacterium 13_1_40CM_68_15 | reverse complement strand
TGTGGATGTTGGCGAGCGCGCGGCGGGCGAACTCGTCGCGCTGCTCGTAGGTGATCCCCCGGCCCTCGGTGCCGACGGCTCGCAGCAGCGCGAGTGTCAGCGCGCCCGAGCCGGTCCCGGCCTCGAGCACACGCGCGCCGGGGAAAACGTCGGCCCAGAAGAGGATCATCGCGAGGTCCTTCGGATAGATGACCTGGGCACCCCGCGGCATCTCCAGGACGAACTCACCCAGCGTGGGGCGCAGGGCGAGATACCGCAGGCCGAGCGAGCTGCGGATCCAGGTGCCCTCGACCTGGCCAATGACGTTGTCGTGCGGGATCCAGCCGCGGTCGGAATGGAACGTTTCCGACTTGCGCAGGAAGATGAGATGCCGCTTGCCGCGCTGGTCGATCAGCAGCACCTGCTCGCCGTCCTGGAGGGGCAGCCCGTGGGTCATTCTAACGAGGTGCGTGAGCCCGGCTTGAAGCGTGGGTGTCCTGTTCGAGGCGGCCGTGGCTTCATGCGATCTCGGTACGCGGGGTCGGCAGGAACCACGCGACGACGAAGCCGAGCAGTGGCATCAACGCGCAGATCCAGAGCACCGTCGGCAGTCCCCAGTGGTCGGCGACCCAGCCGAGCAACGTCACGCCCAGACCGCCGGCGCCGATGGCGAAGCCGACGATGAGTCCCGAGGCCATGCCAGGGTTGCGGGGCAGATACGACTGGGCGAGGACCACCGACACGGTGAACGTCGACACCAGCGCGGCGCCGAAGAGGCCGAGCGCGACGATGGCGAACGGCCCGCCGCTCGTGAGCAGGAACAGGACGCCGAGCGGAGTGGCGGCGACGAACACCCACGTCATGAACGGCCGCGTGCCCCAGCGGTCGGCCAGCGGGCCGGTGATCACGGTACCGAGCGCGCCGGCGCCGAGGAAGACGAAGAGCAGCGGACCGATGAGCTGCGGGTCGGCCTTGAGCTCGTCGATGTAATAGAAGGGGACGAACGTGGTGAACCCGAGCTGGGCCCACGAGCGGATCGTGACCATGAGCATGAGGACCGCCATCGCGCGGGGCATGTTCCGGCCACGCGCCTGCGTCTGCCCGGGCGTCCCTGCGGTCGGTCGCGCCATCGTCGGGAGCACGGCGAGCAGGACCGCCGTGACGAGCACGGTAGGCACGATCATGCCCAGACTGCCCGCGATACCGAACACGGTGATGAGCGTCATGATGAGCGGAGGGCCGAGCGCGATGCCGGCGTTCCCGCCGAGCGAGAACCACGACAGCGCCGTGGCCTTGCGGTCGCCGGCCACGCTGGCGGCCGTGCGATAGCCCTCGGGGTGATATGCGGCCACTCCGAACCCCATCACGACGACGAGCACCAGCAACACGCCGTAGCCAGGAGCCACCCCGGTGAGCCCCAGCCCGATGCCCGACAGCAAGACGGACAGCGGCAACAGCCAGCGGCGCACGGTCTGATCGGCCATGTAACCGAAGAGCGGCTGGATGATCGACGACGTGATGTTGGCGACGAGAACGATGGTCCCCGCCTCGGCGTACGAGAGCCCGTGCGCCGACTTGAGAAACGGCAAGACCGCCGGCAGCGAGCCCTGGTTCGTGTCGATGACCAGATGGCCGAGAGCAAGGAGACCGATCAACCTGGCGTTGGGCCGGACCCGCGAAACACTGTCGGTGATCAGAGACGCGGCCGCACTACCAAGGGCCGCCGGCTTCGCATCTGCCATGACCTTACAATGGTACACTACCGACCTCATGGAGGCACCGTTGCGCGCTGCCTCGACCCCCGCATTGAAGGTTCGCGAGCTCGGTCACGTCTCGCTGTTCGTCCGCGATCTCGAGGCGACGCGGCGTTTTTATCGTGATCTCCTCGGGCTTCACGAGACCGGCACCGGCAAGGGCGGGCGCATCGTCTTCTTTTCCGCCGGCCGCCATCATCACGACGTCTCGTGCGAGCTTGCGCGCGCCGAAGGCCCCGGTCCTCAGCCCAAGGGCGTGCCCGGCCTCTACCACATCGCGTTCGAGGTCGGCACGTCGCTCGACGCCCTCGCCGAGGCGCGCCGCGGGGTGGAGGCGCACGGTCTCCAGCCCTTCGGCGAGACCGCCCAGTCGTTCTCGATCCGCGACCCTGACGGCCACGAGATCGAGCTGTACGTCGACGCACGTCGCTGACGCGCGTCAGCTCCGCATCGGATCCGGCCGCACCCTCCAGATCGCGGCGACGCCGATCACGAGCGCGGTGACGGCGACCGCGAACGCGCCGAGATAGCTGCCGGTGGCATCGAAGATCTTGCCCCCGAGCCACGCCCCGAGCGCTTCGCCGGGCCCGACGGCCAGCGTCATCCACCCGTAAATCGCTCCGAAGGCGGCGCCCGCGAAGACGTCGGCAACCCGGGCCGAGCCGACGATCCCGCTCGACCCTTGCGCCATCCCATAGAGCACGACGTAGAACGCCAGCCAGCCCGGCCAGCGCGTCAGCGCGAGGAGCGCGAGGCATCCGATGCCGAGGGCGGCGCTGGTGTACGTCACGGTGAGCGTCGGCGCGCGGCCGATGCGATCGCACAGCCAGCCCGTGGTGAGCCGTCCGGCCAGACTCACCAGGCTCACCGTGCCGAGCGCCGTGGCCGCCGTGGCCGGATGGATCCCTTGCCCAATCGCGTACGCCACCATGTGGACGTTCATGAGCGGGAACGCACAGGCGGCGGAGAATCGCATGACGACGAGCCACCAGAACGGCGCCGAGCCGAGAGCGGCCCTGAGCGTCCATCCGCCCGATGCTCGGTCGGCTGGCCGGCGCCGCGGCGTCGCGCCATCGGGCAGGCGCTGGAGCACGTTGAGCGGGACGACGATTGCAATGAGCAACGCCGCCCAGACGAGCAGCGTCCTCCGCCAGCCCAGCGCCGTCACGAGGACCTGAGCGAGCGGAATGAAGCAGAACGCGCCGAAGCCCGTACCGAGATCGGCCACCGCGATCGCGCGTCCGCGCGCCCGCGGGTACCATAACGCGGCGATCGACATGTTGGCCTGGCTCCCGAACGCCGCGAGGCCGAGGCCACCGATCACCCCGTACACGGCGACGAGCGCGACGAGAGAGTGGACCCGGCTGGCCAGCGCGAGGGCCGCGGCGGCGACGAGCGCACCGGACTGCACGAGAAGCCGGGGCCCGAGCCGGTCGAAGGCCCAGCCGATCAAGGGGCCGCTGACGCCTCCCACGAGGAATACGGCGGACTGCACGGTGGCCACCTCCGCGCGCGATCCGCCGAATTCGGTGATCAGCGGCAGGTAGATCACGGCGAACGCCATGACCACGCCGTTCTGGATGGCGAGCGTGACGGCCGCGACGGCGAGGGCGCGCGCGGGCATGCGCCCCTCGGAGGGACTCAGGGCGCGATCACCCCGGCAGGACGATGATGTCGTCGGCGGCGAGGAGGACGGTGACGAGATCGCCGACGGCCGGCGCCGTCGGGCCCGTCGCCGGAAGCTCGGCGCGCAACGTAACGCCGGCCGCGAGCGCGAGCTCGCATTCCCAGCGCCCCCGCACCCAGGCTGCGCTCGCCAGCGTCGCGAAGAGCCGGTTGGGGCCGCGGGCGTCGGCCGCCGCGCGGTGGATCACCTCGGGCCGGATCAGACAGATGACCGCAGCGCCCGGAGGCAAGCCTGTCGCCGACACCGTGAGCGTGAGGACGTCCTTCACGCGGACGATCTGACCGCCCGGGCCTGACTCGAGACGGCCGGCCAGGACCGTCGCGTCACCGAGCAGCTCGGCGGCGGCACGCGTGAGCGGCCGCCGGTACACCTCGGCCGGCGGGCCGATCTGCACCACCTCACCGCGGTCGAGAATCCCGGTGCGCGTGGCGAGCGCGGTCGCATCGTGGACATCGCCAGTCGCGTGAAGCGTCGTGATCGCGGTTTCCCGATGGATACGGCGGAGCTCGCGGCCCATCGACGCACGGCGCCGCGCGTCGAGCGGCGCCAGTGGGTCGTCGAGGACCAGCGCGCGAGGCTTCGACGCGAGGACGCGGCCCAGCGCGAGGCGACAACGCTGTGTCTCGTCGAGCTGCGCCGGGTGTCGTCGCTCCACGCCCTCGAGGCCGACCAGCCTCAACGTCTCGGCCACCCGCGTGCGGACGTCACGCACGGCCATCCGCCGCTCGCGCAAGCCGAACGCAATGTGTTCGAAGACGCTCTGGTGGGGCCAGAGGCCAAGGCTCGTCGGCACGAACCCGAGATCGCGCCGCTCGGGCGGGACCTCCGCGATCGACTCGCCGTCGAGGCGGATCTCGCCGAGGTCGGGATCGGCGAAGCCGGCGACCATGCGCAGGAGCGTCGTCTTTCCCGAGCCGGGCGGACCGACGACGCTGAAGAGCTCGCCGGCGGCGATCGCCACGGTGACGCCGCGCACCGCCCACGCGGTGCCCAGGAGCTTGCCGACGCCGCGCAGCTCGAGCGGCGACGCCACCCGCTAATCCATGCGATCAGGCGCTCTAGATCCCGAACGCATCGAGCCCGGTGATATCGCGGCCCACGATGAGCGTGTGGATGTCGTGGGTGCCCTCGTACGTGTTCACGGTCTCGAGGTTCAGCATGTGACGGATGATCGGATGTTCGTCGACGATGCCCGCCGCCCCCAGGATGTCGCGCGCCAGGCGCGCGGTGTCGAGCGCGATCTGCACGTTGTTCATCTTCGCCATGGAGACGTGCTGCGGCCGCAGCTTGCCCTGATCCTTGAGCCGGCCCA
>MNEG01000054.1 GCA_001917585.1 Candidatus Rokubacteria bacterium 13_1_40CM_68_15 | reverse complement strand
CTGGATGGCGTCGACCAGCACCATGTTGACCAGCTTCACCACCGGCGCCTCGTCGGCCGACTCCTTCAGCTCGAAGACGTCCATCTTCAGGCCGTCGTTTTCCTCGTCCACGACCTCCACGCCCTCGAGGTCGCTCGAGAGCGTGTTCATCGCCTCCGTCACCGAACCGATGCCGCTCTCGTAATACTTCTCGATGGCCTCGCGGATCGCGCCCTGGGCCGCCACCACGGGCAGCACCCGCAGGCCGGTGATGAACGTGACGTGGTCGATGGCGTGCACGTTGACCGGGTCGGCCATGGCGACGGTCAGGCTGTCGCCGTCGCGCTGGATCGGCAGGAGGTCGTAGCGCCGCGCGATGCCGCCCGGGAGCAGCTGGATGACGTTCGAATCCACGTTGACCGAGGACAGCGTGATCGACGGCACGCCGTACTGCTGGGAGAGGAAGCCCGCGAGCTGATCCTCATTGATGAAGTGCATCCGTACGAGAATCGACCCCAGCTTCTCGCCGGAGCCCTTCTGCTTCCGCAGCGCCTGGGCCAGCTGGTCGCGCGTGATGAGGCCCCCGGCCACGAGCAGGTCACCGAGCGGCATGAGGCGTGCGCGCGGCTCCGCTCGCACCGCCACCGGCTTGGCCGGCACCTTCGCAGGGGGCTTGGCGGCCAGCGGCGCGGTCCTCACCGCCGCCGGTGCCGCTGCGGGGGCCTGAGCCGCCGCAGGAGCCGACGCCGTGGCGGCCGGCGGGGCCGGATTGCGTCGGGCACGCACCAGACGGGCGGTCACGCTGGCCAGCTTCTCGCGCTCGCCGAGCTTGACGTAGATCTCCGCGAGAGCTTCGAGCGCGCTCACGTCGGCCGGGTTGGCCTCGGTGATCATCTCGAAGACCTCGGCCGTCTGGCCGAGCTCGCGCCGCTGGTCAGGGGTCAGCGAGGGCATGGAGTCGTCACGCATGAAGGGCTAGGGCAGGCGCGGTTCCCACGACGGCCGGGCTTCCCCGGGCCGGAGCGGCGTCGCGAACTCGCCTGTCCGCTTGGGACGGCTGCGCGTCTCGGCGAGCACGGCAGCCACCCCCTTGCCCGCTTCCTTGGCGAACAGGCGGACCATGCCCACCGTCGTGCGCTCGTCGAAGATGGCGAGCAGGATCGCCTCCTCGTCCACCGTCGAGACGTGAATGGACTGCTTCATGCCCTCGTGGAAGAGCACCGTGAACTCGGTCTCACCCAGGAGCTGGGCCATGGCGCTGGTCGAGCTGAACGCGGCGGCGGCGAGGGCGGAGATGGAGACGGTATCGAGCGCCCGGGCAACGCCGTCCATGGCGAGGAGCTGGCCGCTACGGTCGATGAGAAGCGCCTCCAGCGCGGCCGACTCGCTCAGGAACCGTTGGAGGATCTCGCGGATGCGCGTCGCATCGTTTTCTTCGATGACCATGTCTCGCACCTTCGTCATGCTGCCCCCTTCCCGCCGTCGCCGAACTGGCCGGCGAGGACCATGCGGGAGACCGTGTTGAGGGTGTCGAAGACACCCTTGCCTTCGACGGCGACCGCCTCGAAGAAGGGCACGCGCCGGGCGCCCCGGTTCAGCACGTACTCGAGGTAGTCGATCGGCGCGACGTTCGGCAGGTCGCGCTTGTTGTACTGGATGACGTAAGGGATCTCGTCGAGCGAGGACTGATACTGCCGCAGGTTCTCGTCGAGGTTCTTCAGGCTTTCGACGTTCTCGGGCAACCGCTCGTACTGCGAGTCGGCCACGAACACGATGGCGTCGACGCCGCGCAGGACGAGCCGGCGCGTCATGTTGTAGTGGACCTGGCCGGGAACCGTGTAGAGCTGGAATCGCGTCTCGAAGCCGCGGACGGTGAGCGCCGACACCGGGAGGAAGTCGAAGAAGATGGTGCGGTCGTCGCCGGTGGCGAGCGACACCATGTTGCCCTTGTTGGTGTGGGGCAACGACTTGTGGACGTACTGGAGGTTCGCCGTCTTGCCGGCCACGCCTGGGCCGTAATACACGACCTTGAAGTTGATGACCTTCTCGGCGTGATTGATGATCGACACGCCTGCCTCCTCAGCGCGCTCCCAGGCGCGTCACCGCGCGCTCGAGCTCGAGCCGGGCCAGCCCCAGCCGGTCCACGGGGCCGCCGCCGGCGACGAGGAGCGCGGCGGCGCCGCGTCCGGCGTCTATTTCCCTCACCACGAGTCGGTCCTCACCCATGCGGAGGATGAACGATTCGAGCGGGCCGAGCGCGCTGCCGCGCATCGCGTCGCGCAGGTCCCGGGAATACTGAGCGAGCGGCCGCGCCGGCAGCCCCGGCGTCAGGAACATGTAGCAGACCAGCGCCGTCGAGCGATCCTGGAGGACCGTCGGCACCACCGGCCCGAAGGCCCGGAAGGATTCGCCGAGCGTACGGACGTGGGGCGGCACCGCCGCGTCGCGCAGGTCGCCGCCGGCATCACCGTAACCGTTCATCGAGCTCGGACGTCGGGCACTCACGGCGCCGGCCTCGACCGCGCGGAGCGCCACGCGCTCGAGGTACGCCAGCGGCGAGCCCGGTGCGACGGCGACGGCCAGCAGCGGAGCCGAATCGGCGAGCACGCCGAGTGGCGTCAGCACGAGGGTGCCCTGAGCGCCGCGGACGGTCGCCTGGGTCGCCGCCGCCGGCAGCCGCCGATCGTCGAGGAGCGGCGCCAGTGCCGCCGCGCTCTCCACCACCGCGTCCGCCGCCAGCTCGGGAGATGCCACGCTGAGCACGGTGAGGCGTCCGACGCGTTGCTCCTGAACCTCGAGCGCGCTCAGGATCGGCTTCAGCAGCGCAGCCACGCGGCTCGGCTCGGCTCGCCGGCGACGCTCGATGAGCGGAGCCGAGACCCGCGGCGGCTCCGGCTCGTGGAGAGCCACGGGCACGACTTCGCGCTCCGTTGCGTCGGCGAACCGAACTCGCTCGGGCTCCGGCTCGCGTTCCATCTCGGGCTCAGCGACAGCCTCACGATCAGTCACGACGATCGTCTCTGACATCACGGGAAGAGGCTCCGGTTCCCGCTCGGCGACGGGCTCCACCTCCGGCTGCGGTTCGGGCTCGGGCTCAGGTCTCCGAGTGACGTCGGCAAAGCTCTCGAGCGTGAGCGGGCGCGCGACATCGGCGACCGGTGCGCCCTGGCGCTCCTGGGACGGCGGCGGGACGTGCGGCTGGAACGGCGGCGGAAAGTCCTCGATGCCGCGCACGTCGACGATCGGAGAGGACAGCGTGAAGGCGTCGCCCGGCAGCTGCCGGATCACCTCATCGAGCGGCAGTGTCAACGACCCTTCGGGGAGCCGAGCCGTGATGTCCGCGTCGGAGACCGTGATCGCCTGGCGGGGGAACTGTTCGGCGACGATGCTCCACTGCACGCGCGCCCGACCTTCGCCCAGCTGGGGTGCGAGCAGGCGGCGCGGAACGAGCAGGTGGCCGGGCTCGAGGAGGTTGGCGCCAAGCCGGTCGAGCGGGAGACGAAACACATCAGCGGGAAGCTGGGCCGCCACGCGGTCGAAGGAGATGCGCACCATCTCCTCGGCCGGCTCTGATGCGGCCGGTCGAGCGGGAGCTTCGGGGCGCGGCACGGGAGCCTGGACCGGCGGGACGGTGGGCTCCTCGCGCCGTGCCCCTTCATTCCGGGCGGACGGTGGCGCCGCTGTTGCGACCGGCGGCGACGTGACAAACGGCGGCGTGACCGCTGGCGGCGTGACGACCGGAGGCGGGGTCACGACGGGAGCATGCGTGACGACAGGAGGCGCGGTGACGACGGGAGGATGCGTGACAACGGGCGACGTGGCGATCGGCGCCGCTGCCCGCGGCGTCACCACTTCCGTCCTGACGGGATGCGCGGGCGGAGGCGCGACGACCGGCGCTGGCGGGTGCGCGTGAACGGTGGTCGCGGCCGACGGGCGCGTCCGTTCGGGAGTACGCTCGTCGGCGCGCTTGCTCTTCGCCTGGCGGGACCGCGGCCTGGGTACCGCGAGCGGCGCGAGACTCATCGCGACGGCGAGCATCTGCAGGCCGACCAGCGGAGGCAGATCGATGACGGCCAGACCCACTGCGCGTTCCGCGGGCATGCCCAGGACCGTGACGAGCACGGCGGCGGTGGCGATCACGAGCATGACATGGAGCGCACAGCGACCGAGCAGAATGCCCAGCGCGCGCAGGCCCACGCGACGGACCAGGGCGATCACGGCGAGGAAGACGTAGAACCCCACGGGCGCGACGAACGCGTGCATCGGGGCCAGCGAGATCGGCGCCCCCACCAGCTGCCACAGATCGAACCGCAACACGGCGAAGGCGCCGCCGCCGTAGACCACCAGGCCGAACAGGAGCGACGAGAACACCGATCTCCGCGCGGCCATCAGAGCGCCCGCTCCAGGTCGGGCAGCGCCTTCCTGACGACGTAGCGCGCCTTGCCAAGGGCGGCGGCGTCGGCCACGACCACGGCGAGGAGCGCCGAGCGGCCGACTGCGTGCAAGAGCAGCATGCCATGCTGATATTCGAGGATCATCCCGAGCAGCCCCCCTTGAGCGAGATCGCGGCCGATCCCGTTTGACGACTCCGCGACGCAGGCGCTGAGCGCGGCGGCGACCTCGGCATCGAGGGCGAGGTCGCCGGCCGACTCGATGAGGAACCCCTCGCGATCGGCGAGCGCGGCCAGCCGCACGCCGGGCGTTGTGCACAGTGCTTCGAGTCGCGACTTTAAATCGCTGCCCGAGGCCTCCTCGCTGACCTCCAGAACGGCCATCGGCTCCGCGGCGGCACGACCGCTGGCCGCGCGCCGTGACTCCGGCGCGACCGTGCGCGGCGGCGGCGGCGCGGGGGGCGGCGGCGGGGGCGGTGGGGGCGGCGGCGGTGGGGGCGGCAGCGCCGGCGCGCGTTCCGGCATCGGCGGGGGCGCCATGCTGCTCGCGCGTGGTGTCGGCGGCGGCGCGGACGGCGTGGGCGCGGCAGCGATCACACGCGAACCGAGGAGACTGTCGATCTTCCGCACCAGCTCCTCGGCGGCGAACGGCTTGAACATGACGTCGTTGGACTGCACCTCGGCCGCGCGCGCCAGCACCGTGCTGTTCACCACGCCGGAGATCAGGAGCACAGGGATCCGAGCGACCGCCGGGTGAGCGCGCACGAACTCGCACACCTGGTACCCGTCTTTGTCGGGCAGGATCACGTCGCAGACGACGATGTCGGGCCGCTCTTGCTCGATCCGCTCCATCGCCTCGGTGCCGGTCGCGGCCGACAGGACCTCGACGCCTCGCCCCGTCAGCGCCTTCTCCACCACCTTCCGCACGCTGAGGCTGTCGTCCACGACCAGGACCTTCGGCATGATCCCTTCCTCCTAGTTGCTCGACACGCCGGCGGCGGTACCGGCCCGGCCTTCGTCGATCCCGGCCGCGGTGCTCAGGAGCAGCGATTCCACGCTGCGCTCGATCGTTCGCTGGAACGAGGTGGCGCCCTCCATCGGGTTGAAGCAGAACGTGCCGCCGGGCTCGCGATGCGACGTCACCACCAGGGCCGTGAACGCCGGCTCCCCGACGAGCCGTCCGAACTCCGCATGGACGATGCGCCCGCGGTCGAAGAACACCGTGCCTTCCCCGGAGGCCAGCGCGAGGACCAGATGTCCCGTCTTGCCACCGAGCGCGATGGCCTGGGCCACCTCGGCCAGATCCATGACGTCGAGTGAGCCGCGCAGCCCCTGGGGCGCCGCCGCCGGTGCCGGCTCGGGCTCGGGGGTCGTGCGCGCGGCCAGGAGACTCCGGACCTCGGTCACGATCGTCTCCGGCGAGAACGCGCCGACGAGGATCCGATCGGCGCCGCCCTCCTGGAAGGCTCCCGTCGGCACCTCGTCCTCGGCATCGGCCAGCACGACGAAGAGGACGCCGGTGAACTCGGGGTCGCTGCGCACGATGCCGCAGAGCTCGTAGCCGTCGATGTCGGGGATGCGAGCGCGGCTCACGATGAGATCGGGGCGGTCGCGCTCGAGCATGGTCAGCGCGAACGAGCCGCTGATCACGGCGGACACGTCGGTGAGCCCGGCCACGGCCAGCGCCTTCTGCAGCGCGGCCACGGTGCCGCGATCGGGATCAATGAGCAGCAGCCGCGCCATCGCCCGCCGCAAGCGTCGAGAAGTCCACGAAGGTGACACCCTCGGGCACCCGCGAGCCGTCGGCCGGGCCGAATTCCAGCACGGAGTCGATAGGCACTCCGATGTCCGCCCCACCGCTCTGGGTGAAGAGACAGAGGAATGGCGGCAAGCCCGTGGCGCCGTCGCCCAGTCGGCGACGCAGATCCACGAGCGGCACGATGCGGCCACGATGCAGCGCGACGCCGAGAATCGCCGGGTCGTCGCAGGGCACCGGGGTCACGACCGCGATCCGCGCGATCTCCGCGACCTCGTCGCCCTTCACCGCCACCCGCCGGTTACCGATCGCGACGACCATGAGCGCGCGCGGATCGGCCGCCGCCGTCATACCGCGACCTGCTTCGGCCAGGCATCGGCGAGCAGACCGCGAGGCGCGATGACGATGACGATGCGATCCTCGAGCAATGCCAGCGCCTCGAAGCGGACGCGCTCGTGGCCGCGGAACACGGGCGGCAACGCCGTGAGGGCGCGCTGCTCCAGGCGGGCCATCGTTCCCACGCCGTCGACCATGAGCGCCGCCGTCCGGCCGGCGCCGTCGTCCATGAGCAGCACTCGCCCGGTACGCGGCCCGGCCGGCAAGCGGAAGACGGCTCGTAGAGCGATCAACGGATATGTTGCGCCTTCGAAGACGATCGACCGACCCGGCTCGCGTCCGGCCGGCACCAGATGCCGCACGCGGGCCGCGTCGATCGCGTACTCCACGCACGCCACGGTGAAGAGCGCCACGCTGCGCGCGGTCTCCGCCCGACCGTCGCCGCCACCGCGGCCCCAGCTAAACGGCACGGCGCCCTCGCTTCGCCGCGCGCACGACGTCGGCGACGTAGTCGGCCAGCGTCGACGGGATGCTGTCCAGCGGGAGCACGGCATTCACGGCGCCCGCCTCGGCCGCCGCCCGCGGCATGCCGAAGACCACGGAGGTGGCCTCGTCCTGAGCGATGACGAGCCCGCCCGCGCGGCGGATCGCCCGCGCCCCGGCAGCCCCGTCGCGGCCCATCCCCGTGAGGATCACGCCGATGCTGCGGGCCCCCACTCGCCGCGCCATCGACATCATCGCGAGGTCGGCCGACGGACACTCGCTGTCGCGCGTCGGGGGCGCGTGCAGGACGATGCGCCCGCCCGGCGCCAGCGTCAGGTGATGGGAGCCGGGGCAGACGTACACGACCCCGCGCTCGATCCACTCGCCGTGGACGGCCTCTTTCACCCGCATCGCGCACCGCCCGGCCAGCTCACCGGCGAAGGCGGCGGTGTACGGCGCAGGCATGTGCTGGACGATCAGCACGGCGGCCGGGAAGTCGGCGCCCAGCTGGGGCACCAGCGCGAGAAGCGCGGCCGGGCCGCCCGTCGACGCGGCCATGATCACGCAGGGCGTCCACTCCCAGTGCCGGCGGTCCTCGCTCGGCGGCTCATTCGAGCTGGCCGCAACCGTCGGGGGCGGCGGGGCTGGCGCCCGATGCGCCGTTCTCACCGGCCGGACCCTCGACGCCATGCGGACCTTGCCGACGATCTCGTCACGCAGCGCCTCGAGGCCGAGATCGACCGTGAACGAGGGCTTGGCGACGAAGTCGACCGCTCCGAGCTCGAGCGCCCGGATCGCGGCCGACGAGTCGCGCCGGGTGTAGGCGCTGATCATCACGATGGGCGTTGGCCGCTCGCTCATGATCCGCTCGACGGCGGACAGGCCGTCGGCCCGCGGCATCTCGACGTCCATCGTCACCACGTCGGGACGGAGGGCACACACGGCCTCGACGGCCTCCAGGCCGTCGGCGGCCGAGCCCACGACCTCGATCTCGGGATCGCGGCTCAGAATGGTGTTGATCACGCCCCGCATGAAGCGCGAGTCCTCGACCACGAGCACGCGGATCATGGCGCGGTCACCAGCGCCGGCGTGGCGACGAGTGCCTCCACGAGCCGGACGAAGGCGTGCTCGTCGACGGGCTTGGCGACGTAGTGGCTGACCCCGAGCTCGCCCGCCAGGGAGGCGTGCTTCGCGCCGGCGCGCGTCGTGAGCACGACGACGGGCACGTCACGCATGCCCGGGCGGCGCCTGACGTCTCGGATCAGCTCGTACCCGTTCAGGCGGGGCATCTCGAGGTCGGTGACGAGGACGTCGACCTCCGACTCACCCAGCCGTTGGAGCGCCTCGATGCCGTCGTTGGCGGTGACGACGGAGAAGCCGCCACGCTCGAGCATCTGCCCGACGAACTTGCGGATGCTGATGGAGTCGTCCACCAGGAGCACACGTCGCCCGTCGGCGCCCTGACGCGCCGGCAGCGTGATGTCCTCGGCCATCACGTCGGCGCCGGCGCCGCGCTCGGCCAGGCGCGTGGCGTCGAGCAGGAGGATCACCCGGCCTTCACCTGAGATGGTGGCGCTCGAATAAGGCCCCACGCCGTCCAGGAAGGCGCCCAGGCTCTTGACCACGATCTCTTCCTTGCCGAGCAGCTCGTCCACGGCCACCGCCAGCAGCTTGCGGCCGGCCCGGAGCGCGAGCACGGGGACGGTCGTCGCGTCGGACCCGCGGGGCAGCCCCAGTGCCTCGTGCAGACGGATGAAGTCGGTCGCCTGGCCCTCGACGATCACCGTGGCGGCGTCGCCGATCGTGCGGACGTCGTCGGGCCGCACCCGCATGACGAGCTGCACGGCAGCGACGGGAACCGCGAGCACCTCGCCGCCCACCTTGACGAGGAACGCGTCGGCGATCGCGATGGTCAGCGGCAGCTTGATCGTAAAGCGGGTGCCCGTCCCGACCTCGGTCTCGACGTCGATGTCGCCGCCGAGCCGGGTGACGTTGGTCCGCACCACGTCCATGCCGACGCCGCGACCCGCTGCGGTGGTGACGCTCGCGGCCGTGCTGAAGCCGGGCAGGAAGATCAGGTCGAGGAGCTCGCGCCGGCCCATCGACGAGGCCGCCTCGGCGCCCACGAAGCCACGCTCGACGGCCGAGCTCCTGAGATGATCGGCGTCGATCCCGCGGCCGTCGTCGGCCACCTCGACGTACACCGCGCCGCTCCTGTGATACGCGCGCAGGCGCAGCGTCCCGGCCGCCGGCTTGCCCTGGGCGAGGCGCTCCTCCTCGGGCTCGATGCCGTGGGTGATCGCGTTCTGGATCAGGTGCAGCAGCGGATCGGCGATCTGCTCGATGATCGTGTTGTCCATCTCGACCGCCTCGCCGGTGAGCTCCAGCGCGACCGTCTTGCCAGCAGCGCGCGCCGCCTCGCGGACCTGGCGCGAGACGCGCGTGAACAGGCGCCCGACCGGCACCATGCGGGCTCGGGTGATCTGGCCGCGCAGGTCGCCGGTGAGGCGCTGGACGTGACCGGTATCGTCGCGCACGCCGCGCACGACCGCGGCAAGCTGGCCCTGGATCTCCGAGACGTCACTCGAGATCTCGCCAACGCTGCGCGCCAGGATGTTGAAGTCGTCGTAACGATCGAACTCGAGCTCGTCGAACCCGTGGATGTGCGACGTGAGGGACGCCGCCGGCGCGTCCTCGGCCCGATACAGCGCTCGCCCGGACGCCCCTTCCGCCTCCCGCCCGTCCTCGATCCGAGGGTCGAAGTACTTGCGTTCGAAGTCACCTACGACGGCACTCATGCGCGACTGGCTGAAGCGGAGGAGCTCGTTCACGCGCTCGAACTGGCTCAGCCGGCGCTCGAGTCGGCTGCGCGCGATCACCAGCTCGCCGACGAGATTCATGAGCGCGTCGAGCCGGTCGAGGTTGACACGGATGCTGGGGCGGATGATCGCCCGCGGCTCGGCTGCGTCCTCTTCGACCGCCGCCACCTCCTCCGCCGGTGGCGGCTCGACCGGGAGGGACGGCAGCCCCGCCGCGGCCGGCCTCAGCGCCGTGCCCTCGGCGGGAATTGGCAGCGCGTCGAGCAGGCGCTTGGCCTGCTCGACGAGCATTTCCAGATCGGCCGGCGCGCCTTCCGCCGACGCCAGCATGCCGCGGAGCGCATCGGTCCCCGCGAACACCGCTTCGATGACGGCTGGCGTCAGCTCCATCTGCGATTCGCGGACGGCGCCGAGGAGATCCTCGATGCGATGGGCGAGGTCGCCAACCACGCGACAGCCCACCGTGTAGGCGGCGCCCTTCAGTGTGTGGACGGCGCGAAAGAGGGCGGCCAGCTCACCGTCACTGGCGCCGGCACGCTCCAGCGCGAGCAGCGACGCGGTCATGGCGTCCAGGTGCTCGGCCGCCTCGGGACCGAAGTACTCGAGGACGTCGGCATTCTCCGCGAAGAAACGCGCCAGCTCGCCCAGGCGCGGGCCCGGCGCGGGAGTGTCCGGCGCGGGCGCGTGGGCGGTGGCCGTGGCGATCAGCGCCGCGGTGTCCTCTTCGCCCCCGCTGGCGATGGCGTCCAGCGTCCCTTTGAGGTCGGCGAGCAAGTCGTCGAGGGCCGCGGCCGCCTGGTGCCGGTCGACCGCCGACGCCGGGGCCGCCTTTTCGACGATCGCTTCCATCGCCGAGGCCAGCGCCGAGACGCCGGGAAACCCGTTGAGCGCCGCCGCGCCCTTGAGCCGATGGGTGAGCACGAAGAGCGGCTCGAAGCGGCCCTCGCCCACGAGGGCCGCCGCGTGCTCCTCGATCTCGCCCAGCGTGTCCCACGCCTCCATGAGGAACACGCTGAGGAGAAACTGGCGATCGGGAACTGCGTTCACGCAGGGATCCGCTGGAACACGACGCCGGACGGCCGGTGGATCGTGCGGAAGTTGTCGACGGGCGGCGTCACGCCCTCGGCGTGGCCGAGGAAGAGATAGCCACCGCGGCGGAGCGCCGCCGTGAGCCGGGCCAGGATCTGGTCCTTGGTCGGGCGCATGAAGTAGAGGCAGACGTTGCAGCAGAAGATGGCGTCGAACTTTCCGAGGTAGAGCTCGCGCCGGATGTCGTGGCGGAGGAAGCGCACCATCGCGCGCAGCTCGGGCCGCGCGGTGAAGGCCGCCCCGTCGGGCTCGAAGTAACGCTCGAGATAGAGCGGAGGCACGGTGGCGACGGACAGAGGCCCATAGATACCCCGCCGGGCGGCCGCGAGCGCCGCGCGCCCGACGTCCACGCCGAGGATCTCGACCTGGCGAGGTGCATCGCCGCCGAGGTTCTCCCGGGCCGTCATCGCGAGAGAGTAGGCTTCCTGTCCGGTCGAGCAGCCGACGGAGAGAATCCGCAGTCGTGTCGCTCCCGCCGCGAGGGAATCGGGCAGCACCACGTCGCTGAGGAGCGCGTGATGGCCGGGATAGCGGAAGAAGCACGTCTCGTGGACCTGGAGCGCTTCCTCCAGCGCTTCGCAGAGACGGTCGTCGTTGCCGGCCGAGGCCTCCAGTTCGCTCAGCCAGCTGTCCCAGTTGTCGGCGCCGGCCCAGGCCATGACGGCGCGGGCGCGCGCAGTGAGGAACGGCATACGCGAGGACGGAAACGCCATCCCGGTGCGTCGGGTAATGACCGTGGCCAGCCGCTGTAGCTCTGCTGAGGTGGGCGCCATGGCTCGTTCGTCCTCCCTGCTAACCCGTGAGCTTGAAACGCGTGAGGCTCGTCATCAATTCCTCCGCGAGCTTGACTACGTGATCCATCGTCTTTCGGGCCTCGACGACGCCCTTCTCGGTCTGGACCGCGACGCCGGCGATCGACTGGACGGCGACGGCCACGCTCTCCACGCCGCGCACCTGTTGCTGGGTGGCCAGCGAGATGTCCTGGGCCAGCTCCGCGGACTTGCGGGAGATGTCGCCGATCTCGCGCAGGCTGTCGCCGGTCTGCACCGCGGTGCGATACCCGGACTCGACCTCCTTGGTGCCTTCCTCCATCGCGATGACCGCTTCCTGGGTCTCGGTCTGGATCGTCTTGATCAGCACGACGATGTCCTTGGCCGCCTTGGCCGAGCGCTCGGCGAGCTTGCGCACCTCGTCGGCCACGACGGCGAAGCGCAGGCCGGCTTCACCGGCGCCGGCGGCCTCGATGGCGGCGTTGAGAGCGAGCAGGTTGGTCTGCGACGAGATCTCCTCGATCGTGTTGACGATCTCGGAGATTTCCAGCGAACGATCGGCCAGCGTCTTGATCTTCTTCGAGATGCCCTGCACCTCACCGCGGATCCGCTGCATGCCGGCCAGCCCGATCTTGACGGCGTCGCCGCCCTTCTGCGCGGAGTCGAGGGTGAGGCGGGCCGCGCTGGCCGACGCCTCGGCGTTCTCGGCGACCTGACGCACGGACAGCGTGAGCTCTTCCATGGCGCTCGACACGCCCATCGCCTCGCGCGACTGGGCCTGGGCGCCCGCCGTCATCTGGCCCATGGTCACGAT
Organism: Candidatus Rokubacteria bacterium 13_1_40CM_68_15; assembly: GCA_001917585.1. Classification (GTDB taxonomy): domain Bacteria; phylum Methylomirabilota; class Methylomirabilia; order Rokubacteriales; family CSP1-6; genus 40CM-68-15. The sequence continues at coordinate 20,054 of MNEG01000054.1, read as the reverse complement.
GAGGTCGTTGGCGCTGCCCGAAACCTGACCGGCGGACTGGCGCACGTCCTTGATGAGCGAGCCGAGCTCGTCGACCATGACGTTGATCGCGTCGACGACGCTGCCCAGGATGTCGGACGTCACCTCGCCGCGCTTTCTCAGGTCGCCCTGCGCGATCTCGGTGGCGGTGTCGAGGAAGCGCGTGATGTTGCGCTGGAGGTCCTCGCGCTTCCGCCGCTCGTCGTCGCGCTCGGCCTCCGTCTGCACCAGCGAGCGCAGCCGGACGACGGTGTCGTTGAACGTGTGGGCGAGCTGGCCGATCTCGTCGCGCGACGTCACCGGCACGAGCTTGGAGAGATCGCCCTGACCGACGCGCTCGGCGATGCGCACGACCTGGCCGACCGGCTTGCTGATCCGGCGGGCGAAGACCACGCCGGCCAGCACGGCGACCACCGCCACGCCTCCGAAGGTGTAGAGCAGCCGCTGACCGGCCTTGGCCGCCGCGGCTTCGATGATGGCCCGGTCCATGCCGACGCGAACCGTTCCGAGCTGGCCGGCCAGAACCGGTACCCCGATGTCGATGATGTGGCGGTCGGCGCCCGTCACCGGATCGGCGTACTCGATCTCCTTGACCTGCTGGGCCATCTCGCCGGGCACCAGGTTCTTCTCCACGATGCCGGCCGGGACCAGCGGTGCGAACGTGTGGGCGACGAGATTCCGGGCGGAGTCGTAGACCATGACGTACTTCACACCGCTGATGACGAACTGATCGATCGCGCTCTGCACGGTCGAGGCGTCGCGGGTGAGGAGCAGGTCGACCGACGAGGAGGCCAGGCTCCTGGCGATGGCCGTGCCCTTGGAGGTGAACTCCTCCGTCATGTTCTGGCGCAGCGTCTGCACGGAGATGTACCAGGTGATCGCGGCCAGCGGAACGAGGGCGGCGAAGAGGAACAGGATGATCTTGGGCAGCAGCCCGAAGCGGACCCTCCGCTCGCTGCTCGTCGGCTTGGTCTTGTCTTTCGTCATGCCTTCACCGCCGCCGCCCAATCGTTCACGGGCACCCAGCGGCCGTTGTCGACCCGCGTGAAGTAGACGCTGTCCAGGCCTTGATGGCGCTCCGGCCCGAACGTGAGGGGAGCGCCGATGCCGAGGTCCAGGTTCTTCAGGGACTCGAGCGCGGCGCGGAGCGACGGCCGGCTCGGGTTCGAGCCGGCCCGCCGCAGCGCCTCCACGATGACCTTGGCGTTCACGAACCCCTCCAGGCTCCGGAAGCTGTGGAGCTCGGGCGCGTACTTCGCGTCGCGGAGCGCTTCCGGGACCGGGGGAGCGTGCTTGTCCATCAGGGCCCGGTACTCGCCGACCGCGGGCAAGCTGGCGTCGTCGTAGGAGGGCACCACCTGCGAGTTGATGAGGGCCTGCGTGTAGTCGCGGCCGCTCGTCTTGCCGTGGGTGATGAGCAGGCTCAGCATCGATTCGCAGCCGACGAAGGACACGTTGGAGATCGGCACCGTCCAGCCGGCGTCGCGTGCCGAGCGCACGAACGCGCCACAGCCCTGGTAGGCGCCGGTGCACAGCACGACGTCGACCCCGGCCTGGCGCAGCGCCTTCACGGCCGGCGTCATGTCCTCGTCGAACTTGGCGCCGCGCTTGTAGGTGGCCTCGGCCGCGATCCGGGCGCCCCGGAGCGCGAGGCCGCGGGCGACGCCGTCGGTGCCGCTGCGGCCGTAGGCGTCGATCTGGTAATAGACGCCGAACTTCCGCGCGCCCAGCTGCCAGAAGCGCTCGATGAGGGCCATCATCTCCTGGCGGTACGACGCCCGGATGTTGAAGACCTGGTCGACGTAGGGCTCCTCGCGTTGCGGTTGGGCGCCGGTGAAGTTGCCGACGAGGACGACCTGATGGTCGGCGTAGCGCTTGATGACGGGCAGCGCCCGCGTGAGCGTTGGCGTGCCCACGTAGTTCGAGAGGAAGAACACCTGCTCCTTCTCGATGAGGTCGATCGTGTTGCGGATGCACGGCGTCGGCTCGTAACCGTCGTCGAGGGCGACCACCGAGATCATCCGGCCGTGGATGCCGCCCCGCGCGTTGACCTCGGTGTAGTACGCCTGGGCGCCGCGATAGAGCTCGGTGCCGAGGCCCGCCGCCGTGCCTTTGAAGGCCGCCGTCATGCCGATGCGGATGTCGCGCGTGGTGACGCCGGGCGCGCTGGCCATGCGATCGGGCAGGAAGGCGTCGCGCGAGCCCGCGCGCGGGCTCGCCCCTTGCGACCACGCCGGCTCGCGCGGCACCAGCGCGCTCGCCACGCCCCACCCGATCGCCTGCAGCGCTCGGCGCCGTTCCATCTCAACCCTCCCGGCGGCGGAGCGCCGCCATCACCTTGTCGGCGTCGAGCAGCGTGACGAGCCCGTCACTGCGGCGCAGGCGGCCCAGCGCGCAGGCGACGTAGGGCTGGCGCGTGGCGTCACCGATCTCGAGGACGTCGTCGAATGTCTCGAGCCCGAGCACGTCGTCGATCAGGAGCCCGACGTGGGCGCCGCCGCCGACCACGACCAGCGCGCGGCGGCGACGCCCGGCGCGCCGGATCGCCGCGCCGAGCAGGCGCTCGGGATCGACGATCGGCAGGACGTCACCACGGAGGTTGGCCACGCCCACGATCTGAGGCGGCGCCGCCGGGACCGCCGTCAGCTCGTCGAGCACCACCACCTCGCGCACGCGGCGCAAGTCGAAGGCAAACGGCTCGGCGCCGACGGTGAAGATGCAGACGCGCAGGCCGATGAGGGTCTCCACGGCGGTGGTGCCGACCGCCGTGGCGCTCATCGCACGAACCGACGGATCGCCGTGAGCAGCTGCTCGGCGCTGAAGGGTTTGGGCAGGTAGTCGTCGGCGCCCTGGCGGAGACCCCAGACGCGGTCGCTCTCCTGGTTCTTGGACGACACGACGACGACACGCGTCTGCTTGGTGCGCTCGTCACGGCGCAGACCGCGGAGGATCTCGTAGCCGCTACGCTTGGGCATGACGATGTCGAGCAGCACGACGTCGGGCTGCTCGGCGATGATCTTGTCCTCGAGCTGCTCGCCGTCGATGTACGAGATCACCTGGTGCCCGGCGGCTCTCAGGATCGCCTCCATCACCTGCAGCTCGGAGTACGCGTCGTCGACCACCATCACCTTGCCCATCGCGAACGGAAACCTCCTCCAGGCGCACGGCCGCGACCGTGTGCGACGGGGGGCGGTTGTGCAACTGATCTGCCAAGCCTGTCGGCTGTGCAGACGGGGCTTTAGTTCAAGGAAAACGCGGGTCCGACTCTTCGAGACGCGGGGGAAGTGCGGCGCTGATCGCGGGCGAGCCTCGAATCGCGTGACAACTTTGCTTCGTGACCTGACACGCTGGCATGCGAAACGATGAAGGAAGCGTGCGCGACCGCGCGGACGCTTGATTTTCGCCCGCCTAGAACTTTGGCGGGAATCTTGAATACGCGCGACACATGGTCTTGACGCGGTTCCTGAAGGCGGTGACCGGGGCGCGGCGGCCGGAGACGACGATGGCGATGTTCCGCCAGGCCGGCCGTCACCGCGATGCCGGGCGCTTCGAAGAGGCCGTCGCGCTGGTGGAACGTGGCCTCAAGCTCGATGCCGACAACATCGTCGGCCATCTGCTGGCCGGGTCGCTCCACGCCGTCTTCCGCGAGATGGACCAGGCCAAGGCCGAGTTCGAGCGCGTGCTGACGCTCGATCCCGTGCAGCCGCGCGCGCTGCTCGGACTGGCGCGCATCGCGATGGAACAGGACGACAACGATCGCTCGGCCGACCTGCTGCGCCGCGCGCTCGGCCGTTATCCGGACTTCCCCGAGGCGTCGGCGCTGCTGGCCGTCGTCACCGCTGTCGCACCCGCCCGCCCCTCACGGCCCTCGAGTCCGGCGCCGGTCGTCCAGCCCGACCGCCTGCGCGTCCCGTCGGAGAGCCGTGAGACCGTGATCGCCCGCACTGATGCCACGCTCGTGTTCGCCCAGCCCCGCGGCCCCCGCAGCGGGGAGCTGGCCGCGCGCACCGCTCACCTCCAGCGGCTGGCCGCTGCCCTGGTGGAACGCGCCGGGCTCGGCGCGCTGCACCACGCCATCATCGAGGGAGCCGCCGAAACGACTTACCTCCGGACCGACGGCGATGCGATGCTCTCGCTGACGTTCGGACGAGACATCGAGACGGCGGCTGCCCTCACCCACCTCGAGCGCGTGTGGACGAACTGCCGGGCCGAGCTCTCGTCCCAGGTGGCGTGATGACGGTCGCCAACGGCGTCGGGCACTCGACGCCGACCACCAGCGGGCGCGACCTGCGCGCGCTGCTGCGCGAGCTGATCGCGGTCGAGCACGTGCGCGGTGGGCTCATCGTCGCGCCCGACGGGCTCGTCATCGCCTCTGAGCTGCCCTCGCACATCCCGGTCGAAGCCCTGTCCGCGCTCGCCGCGACACTGGGCCGCGAGCTCGAAGTCCGGGGCCCCCGGCTGCGCCGCGGCAGCTTCCTCATGGCAAACTTCGCCGCCGGTGACGGAACCGTCTTCCTCGGCGGAACGCCGGTGGGCTTCATCCTGCTGCTGGCCGACAGCGAGGCGAATCGTGAGCGCATCCGCCACGCCATGCGAGGCGCGATCGACGCCGTTCGTCAGGCCTGGAAGCGCTGATCAGCCGGCGGCCGAGTACCGCCGCAACGTCCGGAACGTGACCGAGTAACGCAGCGTCTTCGTCGGCGAGATCGCGTGCTGCCACGCCGATCGCGCCGCCCCGCCCAGCACGTAGGCCGACCGCGGCTCGACGCTCAGCGCATACGTCTCTCGGGCCGTCCCCTGCCCGCGCTGGAACCGGAAGCGACACGCGCCCAGCAGCGACACCCCCACGACGACCGGTCCGAACTGCAGCGCGTCGCGATGCCAACCGATGCCGGCCCCGGCCGGATACTCGGTGACCAGCGCCTCGGCGAACTCTTCGGAATCGAGAGCGACCAGCGCAGCGGCGCGATCGCGCAACGGCGAAAGGAATTCGGGCAACGGGGGACCGGGGTCGATCTTCCAGGACTCGTAGCCGTAGCGCCAGCCGAAGTGAGCCGTACGGCGGCGAGCAGCGACACCGTGCATCCGCACCTCGCCGAACTCGAGCCGGCGGATGTCCTCGGCCAGGGCCCACTCCTCGGCCGTCGTCAGGAACTCGGGACGATAGTCGAAGCCGGCCGGTGCCGTTGCCGTCATACCTCCCAGCGTAGCGGCGCCGTAAAGCGTCGCCGACGCTAGGCGGTGTTCGCCGCGCGGGCCGCGGAGCGCCCCGCGATACGACCGAAGACGGCGCCGGCCATCAGCCCCGCGCCACCCGGGTAGTTGTGATAGAAGAGCCCGCCGACCAGCTCGCCGGCGGCGAAGAGCCCGGGAATGGTCCGCTGCTCGCAATCCACCACTTCACCGTCGGGCGTGATCCGGAGCCCCCCGAACGTGAACGTGATGCCGGTCGTCACAGCGTAGCCGACGAACGGTGGCGTATCGAGCGCCTGCGCCCAGTTCGACTTCGGCGGCGTGATTCCACGCGTCCCCTTGCCGTCCTTGATCGCCGGATTGAACGGTCCGGCCATGACGGCCTTGTTGAACGCCTCGACGGTGCCGACGAGTCCGGCCACGTCGATGTCCAGCTTGCGCGCCAGCTCCTCGATGGTGGAAGCCTCGGCCTTCGTCACCTCCCGGATGCGGTACTCCTCGCGCAGCAGCGCGACCACCTTCTGGTCGAAGATCTGGAAGGCGGCCCGTCCCGGCTGCTCGATGATGGTGCGGCCGTACTTGACGTAGGTGTAATTGCGGAAGTCGGCGCCCTCGTCCACGAAGCGCTCGCCGCGGAGGTTCACGATGATGCCGAGCGGGTACGAATGCTTCTGGAAGTTGTCGCCGACCTTGCGGTCGCCGTGCCAGGGCGCATTGAGGTCCCACTGCACGGCGTGGCAGCCGCTCCAGTGGCCCCAGGGCAGCGCGCCGATGTCGAGCGCCATGCGGATGCCGTCGCCCGTGTTGTACGGCGTGCCACGCACGCGCGCGAGCTCCCAGTTGCGGCCGAGATAGCGCGTGCGCATCTCGGTGTTGGCCTCGAAGCCGCCGGAGGCGAGGACCACGGCGCGCGCGGGAATCGTCTCCATTCCGGCCGGCGTGCGCACGACGACACCGGTGACGGTGCCGCGATCGTCGACGGCGAGCCGCATGGCCTTGGCCTGGAAGCGGACGGTGACCCCGGCCTTGGCCGCCGACTGGTACTCCATGTCGATGAGGCCCGGCCCGCCGCCGACCGCTTCGAGCACGAGGCCGCCCCAGAAGCGGAAGCGGTTGCCGACCTTGTAGGCCTGGCGGCCGAACATCGGGATGAAGCGGATGCCGCGCTCCTTCATCCAGCGCACGGTGGCTTGCGATTCACGGACCAGGAGCATCGCGAGATCGGGGTCGGCGCAGTCCTCGGTGACCCGCATGAGGTCGTCGTAGAACATCTCGGCGGTATAGGGCTCGACCTCCATCGCGGCCTTCTCCTCGTCGGAGAGGTCGCCGACGAGCGCGCACAGCTCGTCGAAGGACGAGAACGCGAAGCGGAAGCCGCCGGCGGTGAAGAACCCGTTGCCGCCCCGCCACTCCTCGGGCGCCTTCTCCAGCACGAGCACGCGGGCGCCACGCTCGCGCGCCGAGAGCGCGGCACACAGGGCGGCGTTGCCGCCGCCCACGACCACCACGTCGTAGGCGGACGCGCTCACGTTAGCCCACGACCTCGCTGATCTGGACTTGAGGAGTGATGTTGGTGAAGTTCGGGACGTCGGCGAAGAGCTCCTTGCCGTGGGCCTTCGTCGCTTTCTGCAGATCCTCCATCGAGTTGAAGTAGACGTGGCCGACGGCCACGAACGGCGCCGGCGCTCCCGGCGCTCCACCGCCGACTCCCCGGTCCACCTCGGTCCGCACCAGGCCCATGCCGCCCCACCGGCTCTTCACGAGCGCCATGTGGTTCTTCGCGTAGTAGTCGAGGTCGAACTTCTTGCCGTCGCCGCCCGGGTACAAGACGGACATGCGAATCATCGTGGCCTCCTCGTGCGGGTGTGCTGCGTACGCTAGTGCCTAACGGTAAAACGTGTCAAGTTGACTTCCGGAGCCCGGCACGCGCATCATCCCCGCACTCGGAGGTCTCTGATGCGGCCTCAGATCCTCAATCCGGCCAAGCTCGCCGCCCTCTTCCGCGCCGAGCTCGAGCTGTGCAACGTGCGCCCGGGCGAGACGATCACCGTGCTCAGCGATCTTGCCTCGCGCCGCGAGTACGTCGCGGCCGCCTTCGCCGCCGCCCAGACGCTCGGCGCCGACATCTACGAAATGTGCGTGAACGCGGTGCCCTCGTGGGACCGCGTCGGCGTGGCCACCGTGGGCCGGTGCAAGGGCACCGTGGAGGCGCTCAAGGCGATCGACCTGCTGGTGTGCCTGCACATTCCGCTCTTCACGCGCTGGCTCGCCGACGTGAGGGCCGGCGGCACGCGCGTGCTCATGATCATCGACGGGCCCGACGACCTCGAGCGCTTGATGGCGCCGCCCGGCCTCAAGGAAGCCGTGCTCCACGCCGAGCAGCGGCTGGCCCGCGCCAGGGTCATGCGGGTCGTGAGCGACGCCGGCACCGACATGGCCGTCCACTGCGGCCAGTACCCGGTGATGGCGCAGTACGGCTTTGCCGAGGCGCCCGGGCGCTTCGACCACTGGGGCGCGGGCATGGTCCACACCTTCCCCAACGAGGGCTCGGCTCATGGCGTCGTCGTGCTGCAGCCCGGCGACATCGTCGTCCTGCCCTACTGCCGGTACGTTCACGACGAGGTGCGACTGCACATCGCGGGCGGGTTCATCCGGAAAATCGAGGGCGGCCTCGACGCCAGGCTGATGACCGAGTGGCTCGACGACAATCGCCAGTCGCCCGACGACCTGGACGGTCACGCCGTGTCGCACCTCGGCTGGGGCCTCAATCCCCAGGCCCGCTGGTACGACATCGCGCTCCACGGCGACGAGCCCGATCGCCATCACGCCGGCGCCCGCGCGTTCGCCGGCAACTTCCTCTTCTCCACCGGGCCCAACACCCAGGGCGGCGGCACGCGGGCAACGAAGGGGCACTACGACGTGCCCATGCGGGACTGCACCGTGATGCTCGACGGCGACGTCATCATCGAGCGCGGGCGACTCGTCGATCCCAAGATGATCGTGCCGCGCGTCGCGCGGTGACGGTGGTCGTCGCCGAGCGGCTCAGCAAGCGCTTCTTCGCCACGCAGGCTCTCGACGCGGTCTCCCTCGAGCTCGCGGCGGGCGAAGTCCACGCTGATCAAGATCCTCGCCGGAATCCACCAGCCCGACACCGGCCGCATCCTCGTGGACGGCGTCGCCCGCCGGTTCCGGGATCCGCGCGAGGCGCTGACCGCCGGGCTCGTGCTGATCCCGCAGGAGCTGCGCCTGGTCCCCGCGCTGTCCGTGGCCGAGAACGTGATGCTCGGTCACCTGCCCTCCCGACGGCGGCTCGGGCTCAGGGTGGTGAATCGTCGGGCTCTGCAGGAGCAGGCCGGCGTCCTGCTCGCCCGCCTCGGCTTCCGCGGCGACCCTGACGTGCGCGTCGATTCGCTCCCGCACGCCGAGCGACAGCTCGTCGTCATCGCCCGCGCGCTGAGCCGCCGCGCGCGCGTGCTGATTCTCGACGAGCCGACCGCCGCCCTCGAGGCGCGCGAAGTCCGCCGGCTGTTCGACACGATCGCCTCGCTCAAGCGTGACGGCGTCGGGATCATCTACATCTCACACCGCCTCGAGGAAGTCCTCGAGCTGGCGGACCGGTGCACGGTGCTCCGCGACGGCCGGGTCGTGGCGGCGCTCGAGCGAGCGGCGTTCGATCTCACCGGGCTCGTGCATCACATGACGGGCCGCGACGTCGAGGCGACGAGCGCCGATCCCCGGCGGCCTGGCGGCGCGCCGCTCCTGACCGGCGAGGGCGTCAGCCTCGCCACCGGCGAGGTCGTGGCGATCGCCGGGCTCCTCGGCAGCGGCACCGACCGCGTCTTGCGTCGTCTCTTCGGCGCCGCTGGCGCCATCACGGTCCAGCGCGGCGACCGCCGTCGAGCTCTCCGCGGGCCCGGCGACGGCGTCGATGCCGGCCTCGGGTTCGTCAGCGCCGACCGCGCCCAGGGGCTCGTTCAGGGAGCATCCGTCCGCGACAACATCCTGCTCGCCGCCCTCGACCGCGCCGGGCGTGGCCCGGGCGGGCTGTGGTGGAGCCGCGCCGCGGCGGACGCCATCGTCTGCGCGCTGATGGACGCTCTCGACATCCGTCCCCGCGATCCCGACCGAGCGGTCCGCGAGCTCTCGGGCGGCAATCAGCAGAAGCTGCTCTTCGCGCGCTGGCTGGCCGCCGAGGTCGCCGTGCTCCTGCTCGACGAGCCGACCCACGGCATCGACGTCAAGGCCAAGGCGCAGATCCAGCGCCTCATTCGCGAGTTCGCCGAACGTGGTGGCGGCGTGGTCTTCGCATCGACCGACTTCAGCGAGGTGCTGTCCACCGGCGACGCCGTGCTGGCGATGCGCCAGGGCGCCATCGTGGCTCGCCTGCCCACTAGTGGGCTGACCGAGCGCCATCTCCGGGCGACGCTTCAAGGCTGAAGCGTGAGCATCGACGCCAAGGCTGCGATGCAGGCGCCGCCCCGGCTGCGGCGGATATCGGTCACGGGCCAGCTCCCGATCGTGACGCTGCTCGCCCTCGCCGGCATCACGAGCCTTCTGACGGACCGGTTCCTCTCCCCGATCAACCTGGCCAACCTGCTCGTGCAGAGCTCGATCATGTCCGTCATCGCGATGGGGATGACGTTCGTGATCGTGGCCGGCGGCTTCGATCTATCGGTGGGCTCGGTGGCGGCGCTGTCCGGCTGCGTCGCCGCCCTGGTCATGCTCAAGACGACGATCGCCGGCGGCGTGGCGGCCGGTATCGCTGCCGGCGCCCTGATCGGGCTGGCCAATGGCCTCGTCATCACGGCGCTGCGCGTGAACCCGTTCATCACGACGCTCGGCACGATGGTGCTGGTGCGCGGCGTGGTGTTCCTGCTGACCGGCGGCCAGGCCATCTCCGGGACCTTCGGCCTGCCCGACCCGTTCGTCCGCTTCGGCGCCGAGCGCGTGCTGGGCGTGCACGCCCTCGTGTGGGTGCCGGCCATCCTATTGTCCGTGCTCTCGGTCGTGCTGAACCTCACGCCTTACGGGAGGAAGATCTTCGCCACCGGCGGCAACCGCGAGGCGGCCTATCTGTCGGGGATCCGGGTGAACGTCATCGTCACCTCCGCCTACGTCTGGTGCGGGGTGCTGGCCGGCGTGGCGGGCGTGATGCTGGCGGCGCGCCTGCAGTCGGGTCAGCCAACCGCGGGGGAGTTCTACGAGCTCACGGCGATCGCCGCCGTCGTGCTGGGCGGCGCCGGGCTCCACGGGGGAGAAGGCCAGCTCTACAAGAGCGTGATCGGCGTCTTTATCATGGTGGTCCTGGGCAACGCCCTGAACCTGCTCAACGTCGATTCGTACTGGCAGCGCGTCGCGATCGGCGGCGTCATCATCGCTGCGGCCGCGGTCGGCGGGATCAGGCAGCGGTGACCACGCAGCAAGGAGACGAGTGATGAAGCAGCTTCTGGCCATAACCCTAATGACGGTCCTGGGCGGCCTCCCCGTGCTGTCGGCGACGGCGCAGCCCGTGACGGTCGGCGTGTCGCTGCCGCAGGACGACAACCCGTTCTACATCGCGATGCTCAGGGGCATCCGCGCCCGCGCCCAGGAGCTCGGCTGGCAGGTCGCCTACGTCTCCTCCAACGAGGACAAGCTGCGCCAGATCAACGGCGTCCAGGACCTCGTAGCCAAGGGTGTCAAAGGGGTGTTGATCTCGCCCATCGACGCCGTCGGCGTCAATGCCGCCTACGATGCGGCGGCCCAGGCCAAGATCCCGATCATCTCCATTGCCCGCGGCTCCGCCTCGCCGAACCAGACGCTGCACGTGGCGATGGACGAGAAGCAGATCGGCCGGGACATTGCGAGCTGGACGGCCCAGCGCATCGGCGGCAAGGGCAAGGTCGCGATGATCAGCGGGCCGCCCGGCGCGCCGACGTTCCGTAATCTCAACGAGGGCTACCTGGAGGTGATGAGCAAGTACCCCGGCATCAGCGTCGTCGTGCGCAACGAGGGCGGGCTCACGCGCGAGCGCGGCCTCAAGGTGGCCGAGGACGCGCTGGTGGCCCACACGGATCTGGCCGCCATCTACACCGCCAACGACGACGTCGCGCTCGGCGCGGCCCAGGCGGTGGCGGCGAGCGGACGCATCGGCAAGACGATCGTCACCGGGATGAACGGCGTGCCGCCCGCGCTCAAGGCCGTGAAGGACGGCAACGTAGGGATGACGGTCGAGCTGAATCCCGTGCTGTGGGGCCGGCTCGGCGTCGACGTGCTGGCCGCCTACCTCAAGGGCGAGCGGACCGAACAGCGTGTCTTCATCAAGCACGTGATCATCGATCCCGCGAACGTGGACGAGGCGATCAACCGCGTCACGCGGGGCTGAGGGAGAGCCATGGCCAAGCTCGCGTCGACCGTGCAGCGACCGGATGCCGCGCTGATCGCGGCGCTGGAGTCCGCGAACTTCCATCCACTGTGGGACCGCTACAAGCGGATCACGCCCATCACCCCGCACGCGAAGGACGCGCCCTTCCTGTGGCGCTGGCGCGACCTGGAGCCGCTCACGGCGCGGGCGGCCGCCGAGGTGCCGATCGACGACGTCGAGCGACGCGCCATGATCCTGGCCAACCCTGCGTTCGGCGGCGCCACCGTCACGACGAGCAATCTCATCGCCGCCTTCACCGTCCTCGAGCCCGGCGATCACGCGGTGCCTCACCGCCACACCGCCGCCGCCATCCGGTTCTCCACGCGGGCCGAGGGCGCCGTCACGATCGTCAACGGCCGGAAGCTTGCCATGCGTCCCGGCGACCTCATCCTCACGCCACCGCTGTGCTGGCACGGCCACATCAACCAGAGCGATCACCGGACCATCTGGTTCGACGCCGCCAACATGCCGTTGATCAACACGCTGGACGCGAGCTTCTTCGAGCCCGGCCGCCGAGACGATGTGGAATTCTGGAAGATGGACGAGGGCGACGAGTCCGGCTATCGCCATCCCGGCGAGGTCACCCGGCGGCGGCTCGACGCGGCGCCACCCGGCGCCGACGCCACGAGGACCGTGCGCTACGTCGACCCGCTCACGGGCGGCAGCGTCATGCCCACGCTCGACTGTTACGCGGTGCGGCTCGCCCGTGGCGCCGAGAGCCGGAGGAAGCGGACGACGCACAACGCCGTCTGCCTGGTGGTCGAAGGCGAGGGGCGCTCGACCATCGGCGAGCAGTCGTTCGAGTGGTCGAGGCACGACGTCTTCACGGTCCCGCACTGGACCTGGGCCTCGCACCAGGCGCGTAGCGGCGACGCCGATCTGTTCGTCGTCACCGACCGCGCCGTGTACGAGCGCCTCGAGCTGCTCCGCGAGGAGCTCGGCTAGCACGGTGTCGCGACCCGAGGGCATCGGCGCAGCCGTCCGGCGACGTGAGGACCCGCGCTTCCTGACGGGCCGTGGGCGCTTCGTCGCGAACCTCACCGTGCCCGGCGAGCTCGCGTGTCACATCGTGCGCTCGCCGCATGCCCACGCGCGAATCGCCGCCGTCGACACGTCGGGCGCCGCGCAGCGTCCCGGAATCGTGGCCGTGCTCACCGGTCGCGACATGGCGGCTGACGAGGTCGGCTCGATGCTCTGTCTCTGGCCGATCCGCGCTCCGAACGGTCCGCCCATGGCGGAGCCGCCACGCTGGGCGCTCGCACGCGACACCGTGCGCCACGTGGGCGAGCCGGTGGTGGTGGTCATCGCCGAGAGCGTCGCGGCGGCGACCGACGCGGCCGAGCACGTGGCGATCGATTACGAACGGCTGCCCGCCGTCGTGAGCGCCCGCGCCGCGATCACGGCCGGTGCGCCGGCCCTCCACGCCGACGCGCCAGGTAACGTCTGCTTTCGCTGGACACGCGGTGACGCGGCGGCCGTCGAGGCGGCGTTCGCCCGCGCCGCTCGCACCGTCCGTCTCGAGCTGGTCAACAACCGCCTGGCCGGTGCCGCCATCGAGCCGCGCGCCGTCCTCGCGGTTCCCGACGCCATCGAGGGCGGGCTCACGCTCTATGCCACCACGCAGGTCCCGCACTTCGTCCGCCGCGTCGTGGCCGGCCAGCTCGGTCTCCCCGAAGGCCGCGTGCGGGTGATCGCGCCCGACGTGGGCGGCGGGTTCGGTTACAAGGGCAAGCACTATCCCGAGGAGACGATCGCGGCGTGGGCGGCCCGGCGGCTGGGCCGTCCCGTCAAGTGGGTGGCGACGCGCACGGAGAGCTTCGTCGCCGACAATCAGGCCCGCGATCATCTCACCACGGCCGAGCTGGCCCTCGACCGTGACGGGCGCTTTCTCGGGCTGCGCGTGCGCACGCTGGCCAACGTCGGCGCCTACGTGTCGACGTTCGGCGCCGCCATCCCCAGCGCGATCTACACCGCGCTCCTCGCCGGCGTCTATCGCACGCCGGCGATCCACGTGGAGGTGACCGGCGTCTTCACCAACACGCTGCCCACCGACGCCTATCGCGGCGCCGGCCGGCCCGAAGCCTGCTACGTCCTCGAGCGCCTGGCCGATCGCGCGGCCGCCACGAGCGGCATCGACCGCGCCGAGATCCGGCGCCGCAACCTGATCCCGACGGAGGCCATGCCGTACCGGACGCCGATCGGGCCTGTGTACGACTGCGGCGACTTTCCGCGAATCCTCGCGCGCGTGCTGAAGGCCGCCGAGTACGACGGCTTCGAGGCGCGACGGCAGGACGGCGCCCGGCACGGCCGGCGGCGTGGCCTGGGGATCGGCTGCTTCGTGGAGTCGTCGGGCGTGGCGCCGTCTCGTCTGGCCGGCGCCCTCGGAGCGCGCGTCGGATTCTTCGAGTCGGCCGAGGTGCGCGTGGACCCCGCCGGCGGCGTGCGCGCCATGCTGGGCACCCACAACCACGGCCAGGGCCACGCCACGACGTTCGCGCAAATCCTGGCCGAGCGCTTCGGCGTGGCCCTCGACCGCATCGAGATCGTCGAGGGAGACACGGCCGTGGTGCCGCATGGCACCGGCACCTTCGGCTCGCGCTCGATCGCCGTCGGGGGCTCGGCGCTCGACGGCGCCGCGCGGAAGATCGTCGCCAAGGCGCGGCGACTGGCTGCCCACATGATGGAAGCCGGCGAGCCCGACGTCGAGTTCCGTGACGGGGAGTTTCGCGTGGTCGGCACCGACCGCCGGGTGGGTTTCGCCGAGGTCGCGCGCGCGGCGCACCTTGCTCACGACCTTCCCGACGGCCTCGAGCCGGGATTCCACGAAACGGTGTTCTACGATCCGCCGAACTTCGCCTTCAGCAACGGGGCGCACGTCGCCGAGGTCGAGGTCGATTCCGAGACGGGCGAGATCCGGCTGGTGGCGTACTGGGTCGTGGACGATGTCGGCGTCGTCATCAATCCGATCATCGTGGAGGGGCAGGTGCACGGCGGCCTCGCCCAGGGACTCGGGCAGGCGTGGCTCGAGGGCTGCGTGTACGACGCCGAGACGGCACAACTCCTCTCGGCCTCGTTCATGGACTACGCGATGCCGCGGGCCGACGCCTTCCCATCGTTCGCCACCGAGGTGGACGAGAGCCAGCCCTGCACCCACAATCCGCTGGGCGCCAAGGGCTGCGGCGAGTCCGGGACGATCGGCGCGCCGGCCGCGTTCGTCAGCGCGGTCCTCGACGCGCTCGCGCCGCTCGGCGTCGACGACATCGACATGCCGCTCACGCCACAGCGCGTGTGGGAGGCGATCCGCGCGGCCGGGATCAGGCCTGGCCGCGGGCCTGCGTGAGCATCTCGATCAGCACGGTGCGGCTGTCGCCCGCCGTCGTGACCTCGCGCGGAAAGGCGATACGGGCGCTCCAGCGCCGGCCGCCCTGGCGCAGCTGCAGCTTGAAGCCGAGCCGATCGACCGCCGCCATCGTGGCTTCGTCGGCCTCGACGCCGGCGAAGAACCGCGCGTAGGCGACCAGCGCGTCGGCGTGGTCGCGATTCATGTGCTCGATGATCCCGGCCGCCGCGTCGGCGAGCGGATCGGGCCGCGCGTGGCGGTATTCGGCGGCGTCCACCCACCCCATCGCGGCGAAGCCTCCCACGAAGTAGACGTCGGCCACCTCGAGCCTCCAGAAGCTGAAGTCGTCGAAGTCGGCCCAGTACGCTGCGGTCGGGTGGCGCTCAAGATAGCTGGCGCGAACGGCAGCCAGGTCGCTTTCGCCGACGCGCAACGCTTCGCCCATCAGCGTCACGCGGCCGGCGGCCAGTGGATCGCCAGCGGAGCCGGGCGGCGTCACCAGCAGGCTGGCCCGCGCGTCGCCGTGGAGGTTCTGGGTGTGGATCGCCATCGACGAGATCAGGACGAGCGGCCGGCCGTCACCGTCGAGCGCGTATGGCATGACGGAGGCGAACGGATGCCCGGGATGCTTGCGCGAGACGCTGGCGAGCGAGCCGCTGCGCGCCTGGGAGACGAGCGTGCGGGCGCGCTCCGCGAAGGTCGGCTCCGGAACGACCGGCGCGTCGGGGGCGCCCGGCGGTCCGGCGTGGCGGCTCATGGCGCGGCGACGCCGGTGATGAGCGGGTGGAGCCGCGCCTCGATGGCGCCGCGCGGCTGGGCACCGACGAGCCGATCGACGAGCTGGCCGTCCTTGAAGAGCAACAGCGCGGGGATGCTCCGCACGCCGAAGCGCGAGGCCGTCTCAGGGTTGGCGTCCACGTCGAGCTTGGCGACGACGAGCCGGCCGGCGTGGGCGCGCGCGATGTCGTCGATCGTCGGCGCGAGCGCGTGGCAGGGACCGCACCAGTCGGCCCAAAAGTCGACGAGAACCGGTGAGCTCGCCTGCGTCACGATCGCGTCGAAGGTGGCGTCGGTCACATGGACCGGCGTCAGCGTCGTGGCCAGCGGCTGGCCGCAACGGCCGCAGCGCGCCGGCGAGCCGGCCCGCGTTTCGGGAATGCGGTTCACGGTCCCGCACCAGGGACACCTCAGCTCCATCATGGCTCCATCCTACCCGGCCGGGCTACTCGCTGGTCGCGGTGTACGGGCAGATCTGGTTGTAGGCGCACGAGCGGCAGGCGCCCCACGACGGCGTGGCGTCGAAGCGGCGCGCGCGGATCCCGGCGGCGGCGGCCTCGACGGCGGTGATCGCTACCTCGGCGTCCTCCGCCGTCGGGCTGTGGCGGCCGACCACGGCCGAGTCGATGAAGCGCAGCTCGACGCGCTGGGGCAGCGCGCCCGTCATCTCGCGCCAGGCCAGCGCGTACATCTTGAGCTGGAGGCTGGCGGCGACGCGCCGGTCGGCGTCCTTCTGGCGCGTCACCTCGCTGGTCTTGTAGTCGATGATCACCGCGCCGAGCAGGCCCTCGTCCACCCGGTCGTAGCGCCCGCGAACGCGATTGGGGCCGAGCGTGAAGCCGAACTCCTTCTCGACGTACGTGGGCTTGACGCCATCGGCCTCCTCGTGGTTCCAGAACCGCTTGAGGGCGTCGCGGCCGGCCGCCTTGCGGGCCTCCTCGTGCTCGCGCGTGAGGAAGCCCTCGGCGGGCTCACGGCTGGCGCCCGGCCGGTCGTGCAGGATGTCCTCGCCCGCCCACGCCCGCTCGTAGATGGCGAGGAGATCGTCGAGCGGCGTGTAGTTGCCGACGCCCCGGCGCCGCAGGTAGTACTCGACGACCTTGTGGACCACGGCGCCGTAGGCCACGGCGTGGTGGCGGCGGATCGGGATCCGCTTGACGTGGACGTTGAAGTACTTGAGCGGGCAGGTCTGGTAGTCGTCGATCTGCTTGTGGCTGAGCATGATCTCCGCGTCCGGCGGAACTCGGACCAGCAACGCGTCCACGGCCTCGGGCGCCGGGGCGAAGTGCTCGATCACCTCGACCGGGCGCGCCTTGAACGGCCGCGTCGCATCGCGCGGAAGGTCGAGCGCTTCCAGCACGAACTGGCTGACCTTGCGCTCTCGGGTGCCACCATAATCGCTCGCGCTCGTGAGATAGAGCTCGCGCCGCGCGCGGGTCATGCCGACGTAGAACAGCCGTCGCTCTTCCTGCTGGTGATAGTCCCCGGTCGGCAGCGCGGCCTTCATCATCTCGACCGGCAAGTCGAGCGCGTCTCGGCGACGCCGTGAGGGAAACTTCTCCTGCGCCAGGTTCACCAGGAACACCACCGGGAACTCGAGGCCCTTGGCCTTGTGCACCGTGAGCACGCGAACCGCCGGCGTCTCGACGTCGGCCTCGGCCACGGCGGGGTCTTCGCCGGCGTCGATCAAGGCGTCGAGGTGCTTCACGAACTCGCGGACGTTGTCGTAGCGGAGCGTTCGCGCCGCCGACTGCACGCGATCGAAGAATTTGGTGATGTTCTTGGCTTCGGCAACGTCACGCGCCGTCTCCTCTCGGTACAGGCGCATGAGCCAGCCGGAGTCCTTGATGAACTGGTAGAGCAGCTCTCCCGTCGGCATCTCGCGGCCCAGTTCCATGTAGCGCTCGAGGTCGCCGACCAGGTGCCGGATGGTCGCGTGGCCGGCCTCGCCGATCTGGTCGCGCAGCTCGGAGAGCTCCGCCGTCCGGCGGAGCACATCGAACAGGTGCACGTGCCGGCGGTCGGCATAGGTCGAGCAGCGGGTCAGGTCGACGATCGGGACCTCGTAGAGGTCGGACGAGGCCAGATAGTGGAGACTCACCGATTCGTCGGTGTGGACCAGCGCCCGCAGGAAGGCGATGAGCAGGCGGATCTCGGGACGATCGTACAGACCGGAGTTGCCCGAGAACGTCCACGGCACCCCCTTCACGTTGAGGGAGCGCAGGAACTGGTCGGCGTCGCCGTTCCCACGCACGAGGATCGCGACATCGTCCGGCTTCCAGATGCCAGCGGCCACCTTCTCGCGGATCGTTTCGGCGACCGCGTCGGCCTCCTGGGTCCCCGTCTCGTAGTGCCAGTGCAGCGGCGGATGGCCACGCCCGGCCACGGCCGTCAGCCGCTTGTTGATCCCATTTCTGACCTCGAGCCGATCAGGATTGTTGTGGACGATCAAGCGATAGGCGCAATCGAGGATCTCTTGCGTCGAGCGGTAGTTCTCGGACAGCACGATCTGCGCGGCGTCGCGGTACACGTCGAGAAATCCGAGGATGTTCGAGATCGCCGCGCCGCGGAACCGATAGATCGCCTGGTCCTCGTCGCCCACGACGGCCACGTTGCTGTGCCGGGCCGCCAGGAGCTTCACCAGCTCGAACTGGGCGTGGTTGGTGTCCTGGAACTCGTCGACCAGGATGTACCGGAAGCGGCGCTGGTACGCGCCGAGGACGTACGGCCGCGCACGGAACAGTCGCAGCACCTGGACGATCTGGTCGCCGAAGTCCACGCAGCCGTCGCGCGCCATCAGCTCCTGGTACTTCGCGTACGTCGCGGCCAGCTCGCGCTGCTGAGCGGCGCGCTCGCGCGCCTCCTCGTAGTCCGCGGCCGCCGCCACCTCGCGCTCCAGGCGCTCGGCGTGCGCGTGATACTCCTCGGGCGAGATGTCCTCGTCCTTGCAGCGGCTGATGAGCGTGATGAGCGCCTGGAGATGCCGCGTGGGATCGCCGAGCGGGCGGTAGTGGGCGAGCGGCAGCTCGAACAGCCGGTCGCGGAAGAAGATCGTCTGCTCGGCGCGGTTCAGCACGCGGAAGTCGGGCGTCAAGCCGATCTCGAGCGCGTGGCCGCGCAGGATGCGATCGCCGAAGGCATGGAACGTGGCGATCTCGACGTCGGCGTAGCCGTAGGGGACCAGCGTGTCGACGCGCTCCTCCATCTCGGCGGCGGCCTTGTCGGTGAAGGTGAGCGCGAGGATCTCGTCCGGTCGGGCCCGGCGCGTAGCGATGAGCCAGGCGATGCGCCGCGTGATGACGGTGGTCTTGCCGGTCCCGGCGCCGGCGACGATGAGGATCGGCCCGGTATCGTGGGTGACGGCCTGCCGCTGCGCCTCGTTGAGTCCCTCGAGGATGCGGTCAGCCGCCATGCTCGGTCAGCACTATACTACGGAGCCCGTGAGTCCCTACCAGCGCGCAGAACGATAACCGAGCCCAGCAAGAAATCGCCGATGAGGACTGTTGTCCGTCATCGCGCCGGCCTCGTACTACGAGCCGTGTTGCGACTTCCGGCGGGCGAGGAGTCCGCGAATCTGGCGGAGAAGCTCATCCGGCAGGCACGGCTTGACGATGTAGGCGTCACACCCGGCGTCGAGAGCCCAGTCAACAGCAAGGCCGGCGGCATGCCCCGTACACGCGAGGATCGGGATGTGAGCCGTACGCGCGTCGTGCTTCAGCCGGCGCGTTGCCTCCCATCCGTCGAGAGAGGGCATTGAAAGATCCATCACGATCACGTCCGGCTGCATGGCTTGGGCGATACGGATGGCGAGAACGCCATCGCCGGCCACGAGGACACGGATGCCCTGCGCGGCCAAATAGGACGCGTACATCTCGCGCTGCTCGAGGTTGTCATCCGCAATCAGCACACGGCCGACCGCTGGCGCGCGTGCAGTGCGGTTGCCCTTCGACGACCTGCCGATGTTGCGGCGGCCGCGTACCATAACTCGTGTAAAGATTACGCCCAAGCCGGGCTGTAGGGAATCGATCGGTTGTACTGGGAAAAAACTTTCCGTCTTGCGGCCACGACGTGGCGACCTCTTTCGCGATCTTCGCCCGGGCGGGCTGGTTCTCGAGTGCCCGCTTCAGCGTCGCCTTTGCAGTCGACCACCTCTTGTTATCCGAGCGCGTCTCAAGGATCGAGCGCGGGCTTACTCTTTCAACGCCAAGATCGCCACGACGCCGGTCAACTCCAGGATGCCGATGGGCATCGCCACGTGGTACTGGAACCCCGCACGCAGCACGCTGGCGCGGTGTTCGGGGCCGGTGTAACCGGTGAGCGCGG
>MNEG01000065.1 GCA_001917585.1 Candidatus Rokubacteria bacterium 13_1_40CM_68_15 | reverse complement strand
TGTAGCCGACCGCGGCCGAGATGTTGAAGTTCGATCGCCAGAGAAACAGCGCGAGCGTGCCACCGATGATCGCGAACGGCAGGTTGAGCATGATGAGGAGCGCATCGCCGACGGACTGGAACGTGCCGAACAGCAGGATGAAGATGATGAAGATCACCAGCGGGACGATGACATAGAGGCGCGCCAGCGCCCGCTGCTGGTCCTCGAAGCGCCCGCTCCAGATCATCGTGTAGCCCTCGGGAAGCTTCACCGCCGCCTGCACCTTCTGCATCGCTTCCGCCACGAGGCTCCCCATGTCACGCTCGCGGATGCTCCACTTGATGGCGATGCGTCGCAGATTGCCCTCGCGCAACACCTGGGCGAGGCCATCGGTCTTGGTGATCTCGGCGAGCTGGGTGAGGGGAATGCGCTCGCCGCTGGGCGCGCTCACCGTCAGGGCCTTGAGGCTCGCCAGGGGATCGCCGTTGTGGGCGAGCTTCACCACGACGCCGAACCGGCGCTCGCCCTCGAAGAGCTCGGTGACGTTCCGGCCCTTCGTGGCCGCCTCGATCGCATCCTGGACTTCCTGGACGTTGATGCCATACCGGGCGATGGCCTTGCGGTCGATGACGATCTGGAGCTGCGGCTGACCGACCAGGTGATCGTAGTCGAGGTCGGCGACGCCGCGCACGGCGGTCAGGACGTTGGCGATCTCGCGAGCCTTGGCTTCCAGCACGAAGACGTCGGGACCGTAGAGCTTGATGGCCAGCTCGCCCTTCACGCCGGCCAGCGCCTCGTCCACGTTGTCCTTGATGGGCTGCGAGAAGTTCGTCGTGATCCCGTTCAGGTCGGCGAGTGACGTGCTCATGGCGTCGACGAGCTGGCCCTTCTCGCGGAAGCGCCACTCGTCACGCGGCCGGAGCCCGATGTAGAACTCGCAGTTGTCGGGGCCATTGGGATCGGTGCCGTCGTCGGGCGCCCCGAGCTGCGAGACGACCACGCGGACTTCCGGAAACGTCAGCAGCCGCTCGCGGATGCGGTGGACGTAGGGCTGGGCCCCTTCGAGCGAAATCCCGATGGGGAACTTCACGCGCAGCCACAGATCGCCCTCGTCCAGCTCGGGCAGGAATTCCTTGCCCAGCAGCGCGAATACGATCAGAGCCAGAACGAAGAGGCCGCCGGCGCCGAGGAGGGGCACGAGCGGGCGGCGAACGCACCAGCGGATGGCCGGCCCGTACGGGCGCCGCAGCCAGCGGAGCACCGGGCTCTCGCGTTCCTGGGGCGGGCGGCGAAAGAGGTAGCTCGACAGGACGGGGATCAGCGTGAGCGTGAGCAGGAGGGCGCCGACGACGGCCACCGAGATCGTCACCGCCATCGGCCGGAAGAGCTTGCCCTCGATGCGCTGGAAGGTGAGGATCGGCACGTACACGGTCATGATGATGAGCACGGCGAACGTCAGCGGCCGCGCGACCTCGAGCGCGGCGTGCTGGACCTCGCGCACGACCCGGTGGCCGGTCGGCCGGCGCTCGGCGAGATGGCGGAGGATGTTCTCGGCCATGATGACGGCGCCGTCCACGATGATCCCGAAGTCGATGGCGCCCAGCGAGAGCAAGTTGGCCGGGATCCCGCGGAGATCCATGAACATGAACGCGAACAGAAGCGACAGCGGGATGGTCAGGGCGACGATGAAGGCGGATCTCAGGTTCCAGAGTAAGAGCGAGAGCAGGACGATGACGAGGGCGGCCCCTTCGATGAGATTGCGCAGCACCGTGGTGACGGTGGTCTTCACCAGGCGATCACGACTGTAGTAGTCGTAGAGCTCGACGCCCGCCGGCAGCGTGCGCTTGACCTCGGCCAGCTTCTTTTTGACTCCTTCGATGACGGCGTCGGGGTTCTCGCCCTTGCGCATGAGGACGATGCCCTGCACGAGATCGTCTTCGTGGTCGCGGCCGAGGATGCCGAAGCGGATGGCGTGACCGATCCCCACCTCGCCGATGTCGCGGATGCGGACCGGCGTTCCCTTCTGGGCGGCTACGACCACGTCGGCGAGGTCGTCGGTCGAGCGCAGCAGGCCGATGCCGCGCACCATGAGCGCATACTCGCCGTCGCGCAGGTAGCTGCCGCCGGCGTTGGCGTTGTTGGCGGTCACGGCGTCGAAGACCTGCTTGAGCGTGAGGTTGTAGGCGCGCAGACGGCCGGGATCGACGGTGATCTGATACTGCTTGATGCCGCCGCCCCACGAGATCACGTCGGCCACCCCGGGCACCTTCCGGAACTCGCGCTCCAGCACCCAGTCTTGGAGTGCCTTCACCTCGACGAGCGGCATCGTCTTCGACTCGAGCGTGTAGCGGTAGACCTCGCTGATCACGCTGGCCAGCGGCCCCAGCCCTGGCTTGGCGTCGGGCGGCAGCTCGGCGCCCGTGATGCGCTCCAGCACCTGCTGGCGGGCCCAGTAGTTGTCGGTGCCGTCCACGAAGAGGACCCGGACGTTGGAGAGGCCGAAGTTGGAGACGGAGCGGAGGAAGGTGATGCCGGCGATGCCGTTCAGCTCCTTCTCGAGCGGAACGGTGATGAGCCGCTCGACCTCCTCGGCGGCGTGGCCGGGCCAGATCGTGATGACGTCGACCTGGACGTCGGCCACGTCGGGATAGGCTTCGATGGGCAGGCGGTGATACGAGATGATGCCGCCCACCGTGAGCAGCAGGGCCAGCGCGAGCGTGATGAAGCGCTGGTGGAGCGCGAACGCAACGAGACGCGCGATCATGCCGACAGTCCTCCCGTCTGAAGTTGGGCATCACGATCGATGCGGGACGACGGTCAGGCTGTGGGCGGGACGTCGGCGAGTGAAGCGCGCGCGAGCAGACGAACGCCGGGCCGCCAGGTGGGCGGCAGCGGCCGCGAGGACGTACTGGCCAGACGCTCGTCCTGGACGGGACGGTCGTCCAGCATCGCGATGACCGGGGCGACGACGGCATCCACCGGCACGAGGCTCGCCCGCCGGGCATCGTCGTCGTGCTCTGCCTCGGCCGGCTTGAAGGTGGCGTGGCGGGGATCGGTCTGGAAATCGGAGCCGTCGAGGTCGAGGACCTCGAAAGCGATGAATGACAGCACGCAGAGCAACGCCAGGACGTACACGGCCAGCCACAGGCTCGGCCGCGTGTCCTTGAGCGCGATGAAGGCGATCACGACTTCCGGAACCTCTCGGCGACCGCGTAGACGGCGGGCAGCGCGAGCAAGGTGAGGAAGAACGTCGAGAGCAAGCCGCCGACCACGACCGTCGCCAGCGGTCGCTGGATGTCCGAACCGATCCCGCGCGCGATCGCGGCCGGAACCATGCCCAGCATCGCGACGAGGATCAGCATGAGCACGGGCCGGAACTGCGTCTGGGCCGCCTGGACGATGGCGTCGCGGACCGTCACGTCCGGCGCGCGGCGCTGGCGATCGACCTCGGTGATGTAGAGGACGCCGCTCATCACGGCGACGCCGAAGAGCGAGATGAAGCCGACCGCGGCCGACACGCTGAGGTGGATCTGGCGGAGATGCAGTGCGACGAGTCCGCCGGCGAGCGAGAAGGGCACCGTCAGGAGCACGAGGACGGCGTCGAGCGCCGAGCCGAACGTGACGAACAGCAGGACGAAGATGATGCCGATGGTGATCGGGATGATCACCTCGAGGCGGAGCCGAGCGCGATCGAAGTTCTCGAACTGGCCGCCCCAGGTGACGTGGTAGCCCGGGGGAAGCTTCACGGCCTCGGCGAACCGCGCCTGAGCCTCGTGGACGAAGCCGCCCTGGTCGCGCCCGCGGATATTGGTGCGAACGGTGATCTGCCGCTCGTTCTCGCGGCGGGCGATGATCGTCGCCCCGTCGGCCACCCGGATGTCGGCCAGCTGGGCCAGCGGCACGCGCGCTCCCTCACGCGTCGGAATCAGCACGGCGCCGATGGCCGAGGCATCGGCCCGCGCTTCCGGCCGGAACCGGGCGACCACGTCGAAGCGCCGATCGCCCTCGAAGACGGTCGTGACCGGGCTGCCGCCCACGGCGAGGTCGATCACGTCCTGGACGTCGCTGACGTTGATGCCATAGCGGGCCACCTGGAACCGGTTGACGTCGATGCGGAGTTGAGCCTGATCGGCCTCCTGCTCGATCGACGTGTCGGCCGCCCCGGGCACCTGGCGGAGCACGGCCAGCGCGCGGGTGGCGACGTCGCGCAGCTGCCGACGGTCCGGTCCGCTGATGATCACGGCGAGGTCGGCCGACGACCCCGTTGCGATCTCGGTGGACGTGTCGATGATCGGCTGGGTGAAGTTGAGGCTGGCGCCAGGAATCGCGTCCTGTAAGCGCGTCGACAACTCGTCGACCAGCGCGACTTTGGTCCGCCCGGGCGGCCACGATCCGTACGGGTGCAGGTCGACGAGGAGCTCGTTGCGGTTGGGGCCGAAGGGATCGGTGCCGGATTCGTTCCGCCCGGTCTGCGACATCACGAGCTTGACCTCCGGCGACTGGAGGATCAGTCCGCGCATGGTGGCCGCGATCTGCGCGGACTTCTCGACGGAGATGCCAGGCGGCAGGTTGGCGCGGATCCAGATCACGCCTTCGTCGAGCTGAGGCAGGAACTCGGACCCCAGCCGAGTGCCGAGCACGAGCGTGCCAGCCACGGCGACCGCCGCCAGTCCGACCGTGAGCGGAGCGTGACGGACCGTGAAGCGGACGAGCCGCTCGTAGCGCGCCGTGGCCCACTCCAGCGCCCGGTGGCGCCGCGGTCGCGTCGACCGCGCGAACAGATACGTGGAGAGCGCGGGGATCAAGGTGAGGCTCAGGATGAGCGAGCCGATCAGCGCATAGCACACGGTGAGGGCCATGGGCGTGAAGAGCCGCCGCTCGACTCGCTCCAGCGTCAGCAGCGGGATGTAGGCGGCGATGATGATGAGCAGCGAGAAGAAGATCGGCCGCTGCACGTCGGCGACGGCGGCCCGAATGGGAGCGAACGCGCCGCGGGGCTCTCCGTGCCGGCTCCGCTCCCCGACCCGATGCATGATGCGCTCGACCATCACGATCGTCGCATCGACGATGATGCCGAAGTCGATGGCGCCGATGCTGAGCAAGCTCAGCGACACCCCGCTC
Source organism: Candidatus Rokubacteria bacterium 13_1_40CM_68_15 (assembly GCA_001917585.1). Classification (GTDB taxonomy): domain Bacteria; phylum Methylomirabilota; class Methylomirabilia; order Rokubacteriales; family CSP1-6; genus 40CM-68-15. Next base: position 9,083 of record MNEG01000065.1, on the reverse strand, counting down.
AACTGCATGCACGCGAAGGCGAACAGGAGCGAGAGCGGGATGATGATCGCCGTCATGAGGGCCGCTCGCAGATCGAGCAGGAACAGGAGCAAGACCGTGACCACGATGATGAAGCCTTCCACCAGCACGCGTGAGACGGTCCGCAGCGTGTTCCGCACGAGGTCGGTACGATCGTAGATGGGGACCATGCGCACGCCGCTCGGCAACCGGCTGTTCAGCTCGCCGACGGCCGCGTGCACGCTCTCCAGCACGTCGCTGGGGTTTTCCCAGCGCCGCATGAGGACGATGCCTTCCACCCCGCCCGTCCGGGACGCTTGTTGGTTCAGCGCGAAGATGCCGGTTTGAGGCTGCGCGCCGACCTTCACGCCACCGATGTCGCGCATGTAGACCGGCACGCCCTTGGGAGCGTCGAGCACGATCTGCTCGATGTCCTCGCTCCCGCGGATGAGGCCCGAGCCCCGGATGGCCAGCGCCTGCTGACCCAGGTCGAGGAGCGCGCCGCCGGCATTGCGGTTGTTGTTCTTCACCGCGTCGGCGATCTGGCGCACGCTGAGCTTGTACTTGTCGAGCGCCTTGGGATCGATCTCGATCTGGTATTGGCGGACGAGGCCGCCGAACGTGACGACGTCGGCCACGCCGGGTACCTGGAGCAGTCGCGGCCTGATGACCCAGTCCTGGATCTCGCGCAGCCGCATCGCGTCGGCGTCGCTGCTCTCGAGCGTGTAGCGGAACAGCTCACCGATCCCCGTCGACAGCGGCCCCAGCGTCGGTGACACGCCGTCCGGAAGCGACGCGTCGCGGAGGCGTTCGAGCACGACCTGACGGGCGAAGTAGTCGTTGGTGCCGTCGGCGAAGGTCAGCTCGACGACCGACAGCCCGAAGATCGTGCGCGATCGGCGCGCGATGACGAACGGCGTGTTGTTGAGCGCCCGCTCGATGGGCACGGTCACTTGCAGCTCGACGTCCTCGGCGGCGAACCCCGGGTAGGGCGTGACGACGACCACGCCAGGATCGGAGATGTCGGGATATGCCTCGAGCTTGAGATGGCGGAACGCCACGACGCCGGCCACGGCGATCAGGAGCGCCACGGTTACCGTGAAGCCCCGGCGGGCGAGGGCGAAACCAAGCAACGAGGTGAGCATCGACGCCTAGCGGTCTTTCAGCAGGATGGCGCCATCCACGACGACGCGATCACCGGCCTGGACGCCGGTCAGCACCGGCAGGCTGCTGCCCGCCGCTGACCCGAGCGTGATGTCCCGGCGCTCGAATTGCCCGGGCGCCCGCTCGACGAAGACCACGGCCCGGCCATACTCTTGCACGACCGCCGAGCGGGGAATGACGGGAAGGCTGCGCAGAGCTCCGGCGTGACGGATCGTGCCGAACATCTCGGGACGAAAACGTCCCTGGGGATTCGCCATCTCCACGTAGACCTTCAGCGTCCGCGTTTGCGGATCGAGCGCATCGGCCATGCGAGCCACCCGACCCGCGAACGTCTCCCCCGGATAGGCGAGGAGGGTGATGACGACTCGTTCGCCGGGGCGAATCAGGCGGATGGCGGTTTCCGGGACCTCCGAGGTCATCCAGACCGTACTGAGATTGGCGATGGTCATCAGCGGCGCCGTCGTGTCGTTGCGATACTCGCCGGGCGCGACGTTCAGCTCGAGGACCTTGCCGCCGATCGGCGCCCGAACGACGATCCGTGGCTTGCTGTCGGTCGGCCTGAGGCCGAGCAGCTCGAGCCTGCGCGAGGCCTGGGCGAGCGAGGTGCGCGCAGCCTCCACGGCGGCTCGCGCCTGGGCCAGGTCGTTCTGGGCGCCAATGAGGTCCTTCTGGGCGACCGCCCGGTGCTCGTAGAGATCGCTGGCCCGCTGGAAGTCGGCTTCGGCCTTGACGAGCGTGGCCTGCGCCTGGCGCTCGGCGACCTCGGCCTGCCGGTAGCTGCCGATCGCACCGTCGGCGTCGGGACTCTCCAGCGTGAGCACCGGCTGGTTCTCCTCGACGGCGTCGCCGAGCCGAGCCATGACGCTGGCGATGCGGCCGGGAACCGGCAGCAGAACGCGGGACGAATGGCTGGGATTGATGCCCACGCGCCCGGGGGCGACGACCTCATCGGTCGGAACGTCGAGTGTCTTCACCGCTTCGACGCGGATCTGAGCGAGCTGCGGCGAGCCCGGCGCGATGCTGATGATCCCCGGCGCCACCGGCGCCGCCTCGGGCTTGGCCGCGGCGGCCGGGGCGTTCTGCTCATTCCGCCCACAGCCGGCGCCCGCGCCGACCATGGCGATCAGCGCGACCGCGATGACCGAGACCGGCGACCTCATGGAGCCGGAGCCTCCTCGACGGCGGCGGCTCCGCCCCGACTGATCAATGCGTAGACGACGGGCAGGACCAGCAAGGTCAGCACAGTCGAGGAGATTAACCCGCCGATGACGACGCGTGCGAGCGGGCGCTGGATCTCGGCGCCGATGCCATGCGACAGCGCGGCCGGGAGGAAGCCGACGATGGCCACCACCCCCGACACCAGGATGGGCCGGAAGCGGATCTCACAGCCGCGCAGGATGGCGGCCCGGACGGGGAGGCCGTCGAACTGGGCCTGGCGGATCGACGACACCAGCACGACACCGTTGAGGACGCTGACCCCGAAGACGGCGATGTAACCGACGGCGGCCGAGATGTTGAAGTGCGTCGACCAGAGATAGAGGGCGAGCGTGCCGCCGATGATCGCGAAGGGGAGGTTGAGCATGATGAGCAGGGCATCGCGGACGGACTGGAAGGCGCCGAAGAGTAAGATGAAGATGATGAAGATGACCAGGGGAACGATGATGTAGAGCCGGGCCAGCGCCCGCTGCTGGTCCTCGAAGCGACCGCTCCACACCATGCGGTATCCTTCGGGCAGCGTGACGGCGGCCTTCACCTTCTGCATCGCCTCGGTGACGAGGCTGCCCATGTCGCGCTCGCGGACGCTCCACTTGATGGCGAGCCGGCGCACATTGCCCTCGCGGACGATCTCGGCCAGGCCTTCGGTCGTGATGAACTCGGCCAGCTGGCCGACCGGGATGCGCTCGCCGCCGGGCGCGTTCACGACCAGCGTCCGCAGCGTCTCGACCGGATCGCCCTCGCGTTGCACGCGCACGGCCAGGTCGAAGCGCCGCTCGCCTTCATAGATCTGCGTCACCACGCGCCCCTTGGTGGCCGCCTCCAGCACGTCCTGAATGTCCTGGACGTTGATCCCGTACCGCGCGGCGGCCGCCCGGTCGACCACGATCCTGAGCTCGGGCATGCCGACGACGTGGTCGTAGTCGAGATCGGCCACACCCCGGATGCCCCGCAGCGCGCCGGTGATTTCCCGCGCCTTGGCGTCCAGCACGAGCATGTCGGGGCCGTAGAGCTTGATGGCCAGCTCGCCCTTCACCCCGGCCAGGGCCTCGTCCACGTTGTCCTTGATCGGCTGCGAGAAGTTGGTCGTGATTCCGGGAATGGACGACAGCGAGGCCGTCATCGCGTCGATGAGGGCCTCCTTGTCCTTGGTCGTCTTCCATTCCTCGCGCGGCTTGAGGCCCACGTAGAACTCGACGTTGTCGGGCGCCTCGGGATCGGTGCCGTCGTCGGGGGCGCCCAGCTGGGACGTCACGACGCTGACCTCGGGAAACTTCAACAGCCGCTGGCGGATCTCGCGGACATAGGGCCGGGCGCCTTCGATCGAGATGCCGATCGGGAACTTGATCCGCACCCACAGATCGCCCTCGTCGAGCTCGGGCAGGAACTCCTTTCCGAGCAGACCGAAGACGCCGAGTGAGAGGACCAGGACGACGGCAACGGTGGCGAGCGGCACCACCGGGCGGCGCAGGCACCAGCGGAGCGCGGGCAGGTAGGGCTTCCGGATCCACCGGAGCAGCGGGCTCTCGCGCTCCGACGGCGGCCGCCGGAACAGCAGGCTCGACAGCACGGGGATCAGGGTGAGCGTGAGGAGAAGAGATCCGATGACGGCGAGCGAGATCGTGACGGCCATCGGACGGAACAGCTTCCCCTCGATGCGCTGAAACGTCAGGATCGGCACGTACACGGTCATGATGATGAGGACGGCGAAGGTTAGAGGCCGCGCGACCTCGACGGCGGCGTGCTGGACCTCGCGCACCACCCGGTGGCCCTGGGCCCGGCGCTCGGCCAGGTGGCGCATGATGTTCTCGGTCATGATGACGGCGCCATCCACGATGATCCCAAAGTCGATCGCGCCCAGCGAGAGCAGGTTGGAGGGGATGCCGCGCAGGTCCATGAAGATGAATGCGAAGAGCAGGGACAGCGGAATGGTGAGCGCCACGATCAGGGCGGCCCGCAGGTTGTAGAGAAAGAGCGTGAGCAGGAGGACGACGAGGGCGGCCCCCTCGACGAGATTCTTGAGGACCGTACGAACCGTGGTGGTCACCAGCCGATCGCGGCTGTAGTAGGGCCGCAGCTCCACGCCCGCCGGCAGAAGCGCCTGGATCTCGCCCAGCTTGGTCCGCACGCCGTCGATCACGTAGCCGGGGTTCTCGCCCTTGCGCATCAACACGATCCCGCCGACGACGTCGTCCTCGTGATCCCGGCTGAGCACGCCCAGCCGCAGGGCAGCGCCGATGCCGACGGCCGCCACATCGCGCACGCGGACCGGCGTCCCTTTCTGCGCGCCGACCACGACGTTCTCGATGTCGCTGGTGGACTGGATGAGCCCGATACCGCGCACGATCAGCGAATACTGCCCGCGTGGGATGTAGCTGCCGCCGGCGTTGGCATTGTTGGCCGCGATGGCGTCCGAGACCTGCTTCAACGTCAGGTTGTACGACCGGAGGCGGCTGGGATCGACGGTGACTTGATACTGCTTGGTGCCGCCACCCCACGAGATGACGTCGGCGACGCCCGGTACCTTTCTGAACTCCCGCTCGAGCACCCAGTCCTGCAGCGCCTTGAGCTCGATGAGCGGCATCGTCTTCGACTCGAGGGTATAGCGGTAGACCTCGCCGATGACGCTCGACAGCGGCCCGAGGCCGGGCTTGGCGTCCGGCGGCAGCGACGCCTGAGCAATCCGCTCCTGGGCCTGCTGCCGCGCCCAGTAACTGTCGGTGCCGTCGACGAACAGGACCCGGATGTTGGAAAGGCCGAGCTGCGACTCCGATTTGAGGAACGTGATGCCGGCGATCCCGTTCAGCTCCTTTTCCAGCGGGATCGTGATCAGGCGCTCCACTTCCTCGGTGGCATGACCCGGCCAGATCGTGATGACGTCGACCTTGACGTCGCCGACGTCGGGATAGGCTTCGATGGGAAGCCGGTGGTACGACATGATGCCGCCCACGGTGAGGAGCAGGGCCAGCGCCAGCGTGATGAACCGCTGGTGCAGGGCGAACGCGACGAGCCGACCGATCACTTGACGCTGCGCTTGAGGAGGATGCTCCCGGTCGTGACGACCCGATCGGTCGGTCCCACACCGCCCAGGATTTCCACGCTACCGTTCACGTCGTCCCCGACCTTCACGGGGCGACGCTCGTACTCGTCTTTTCCTTTCTCGATCAGCACGAACGGTTGGTTCTGCTCCCGGTGGATCGCGCTCGAAGGAAGGGCAAGCACGCGGGTCGCGCCGGTGGCGATGGCCGCCTTCACGAACATCTCGGCCTTCAACATGCGCCCACGGTTGGGGACGACGACTCGCACCTTGATGGTGCGGGTCTCCTTGTCGACGATGTCGCTGATGTAGCTGACCCGTCCCTCGAACCGTTCGCCCGGGCAGCACGGGAGCGTCACCGTCACCCCTTGATCGCGGTGAATCCGGGGGATGTCCGGCTCGTACACGTCGGCGAGGACCCACATCATCGAGAGGTCGGCAATCACGAAGAGGTTGACCGGCGTGTCCGACTGACCGTAGGCGACGACCTGACCGGGCACGACGTTGCGCTCGACGACGATGCCGCTGCGCGGCGTCCTGACCACGAGCCGCGTCGACGTCTCTCCGCGCACGGCCGCGTCGTTGATCTGTTCTTCGGCCAGGCCGAGCGTGCGCAACCGTGAGGCCGCCCGCTCCCGCTCAGCCACCGCCTTTCGATAGTCGCTCTCGGCCTCGCGAATGTCTTTCTGCGGGATGGCCTTGACCTCGAACAACTCCTTGGCCAGTCGTAGGGCCTTGTCGGCCCGCTCCACGTCGGTCAGGGCCTTAGCGTAGTCAGACTTGGCCTGGCCGAGGTCGGGACTCTCGATGGAGAAGAGCGCGTGGCCTGCCTCGACGATGTCGCCTGGCCTGGACAGCACTTCCACCACGCGACCGGTGACCGGCGAGTGGATGCGGGTGACGGCTTCCTCGTTGAACTGCACCTTGCCGCTGGTCTCGAGGACGCCCTGACGAACGCGCACTTGCGGCGTCGTGGTTTCGATCGCCACGTCGGCGCCGTTCTGCGGCCGCGTTTCCGCGGCCGGCTTGGGGGCGGCGGCGGGTGACGGCGCGGAGCCGTCGCCGCAGCCGGCGGCGAGGGCGGCGACGACGAAAGGGATGAAGCGCGCTGACCGCTTCATCACTTCTCGACGGGACCGGCCACGGCGGCCTCCAGCTGATAAAGCGCGCTCCAGTAGTTGCCGAGCGCGCGAAGGTGCTCGAGCGAGGTCTCACGATACGTGCGCTGGGCGTCGAGGAAGTCGAGGAGGCTCACGCCTCCGCGACGGTAGGCGAACTCCACGGTGTTGCGGGCCTGCTCGGCCTTGGGCAGATACACGTTGCGCAGCGACTCGACGCGCTGGCGCAGCGTGGTGACGGCCGAGAGAGCCGTCTCGATTTCGGACACGATCTGGGCGACCGTCGCATCGCGCTGCGCAGTGACCCGGTCCACCTCGGCCTGGGTCCGCGCGATCTCGCCCTGGTTGCGATCGAAGACCCGCAGGGGAAGGCTCAGCCCGAACCCGAACGTGTGCTCGTTGGAGTCGCTGCGCTTGTACTCGAGCTGCGGGGTGATGTCCCACCGCGCGTTGGCACGAGCCAGCGCCACGTCGGCCTTCGCCTTGTCGCGGGTGGCCTCGGCCGCCTGCAGATCGGGACGCGCGGACAGCGCACGCTGAACCGCCTCGTCGCGGCTCACGCCCACGTCACGGAAGCCGAGATCGCCGATCACCTCGACGTCGGGAGCGACGGACGCTGCGCCCACGAGCGCCCGTAGCGCGATGGTCGTGGCGGCGATGGCCTGACGGGCGTCGGCGGCGTCGCGCTCGAAGGCGAAGCGCTGGAGCTGGATGCGGGTCAGCTCGAGCTCCGAGATGTCGCCGCGCTCGGCCCGGAAGCGCTGGATGCGCTCGACGTCATCCAGCGTCTTGAGAGTCTGCTCGGCCAGGGCCAGCGTCGCTCGGGCCACCAGCACGTCGGTGAACGTCCTCTTCACCTGGGCGAAGACCTGGCGGCGTAGGTCGTCGACCTCGAAGCGCGTGACCCTGGTGGCGGCGCGGGCGCTGTCGAGCCGCCGGCCGCGTTTACCGCCGAGCTCGAGCGTCTGGCCGATGGTAACGGTGTACTCCTGCGCGGTGCCGCCGAACTTCTCCGCGGTGTAGGAAGCGCTGGGGTTCGGTCGAAGCCCGGCCGTGATCTCGCCGGCACGCGTGACGTCCAGCTCGAAGCGCTTGGCGCGCAGCGTGGGGTTTTCGCGCTCGGCCAGGCGGAGAGCGTCGTCCAGCGTGAGGCGCGTGGCGCGCTCCTGACTACCCGATGCGAGCGGCAGGGCGCAGACGGCCAGAGTGACCAGCGCGACAAGCGCGCGGCTCACGGACGTCATCCCGGAATCCACTGCGGTTCTTCCACTCGGGCGGCTCCCCGGCCGGTACGTTCCGGCCTCTGTAATTCGTCACGTCGCGGCCGTGGAGTTGGTCCCGGCCGCGCGAAGGGCGCTGGCTAGGCGGAAGCTGGAAGGGAGGCGCGGGCGAGCGGCGTCCGGTACCGGCGTCCGCTTGTGGCGCGGGCGGCGGTCGTGGGAGGCGCCATCATCTGGCGTATCGTGGCCGACGACGTCACCAGCGCGATGAGGCTGATGAGGAGCAGGGGTGCGACGGCGTTGATCAGGGGCGCCCGCCGCAGGGCGTCGGCATGCTCTTCTGTCGTCGTGGCGCGCACGGTCGCGTTCCGGCCGCTGGGCACCTGGAAATCAGAGCCGTCGACGTCGAGCACTTCGAACAGGATGAAGGAAAGAACGATGATGAGGCAGACGACGTAGAGCCCCAGGCAGAGGGGAGACCGACGGTATCGGTACCACCAGCGACTCATCGTCAGACTAGATTGGGGCATAAGTCGGCGATATGTCAAGACTTATGCCGTCGGGCATACACCGTCGGCGGTAAGTGGTCAGTCGGCCTTGAAGTACTTCGCAGTGGGATGATGGAAGACCAGCGCGGAGACCGACGCCTCGGGGTCCATCATGAATCCTTCGGTCAGCGTCACGCCGATCTGCTCGGGATGAAGAAGTCGCCAGAGCGTGGCCTGGTCGCCGAGGTTCGGGCACGCCGGATAGCCGAAGGACACGCGGATCCCGCGGTAGTGGCCCTTGAGCTTGTCGGCGATTGGTAGATCGCCGGGATCGGGGAATCCCCACAGCGTCCGGAGTCGGGCGTGCAGCATCTCGGCGAACGCCTCTGCGCTCTCGATGGCCAGAGCCTGGAGCGCGTGTGACGCGAGGTATTCGCCTCGCTGCTTCAGGGACTCGGCCAGCTCGCGAACGCCGCTGCCGCAGGTCACCGTGAACATCGCCACGTAATCGTCCAGGTCGTCCCGCACGTAGTCCGCCAGGCACAAGCGCTCACCGGCGGGCTGGCGCGGGAACGTGAAGCGGGCCTGCTCGCGCCCCGCGGTGTCGAAGACGGCGATGCTGTCGCCGGCCGCCCGCGCGCGGAACCACCGATACACCCCGTTGGCGACGATCATTCGTCGCTCGACGGCCTGGCGCTTCAGCGCCTCCACCGTGTCGTAAAGCTCGCGCGCCTTGGGATCCCCCTCTTCGAGCAGGCGCGAGACGAGGCCGCGCAGCCCGAGATGCTTGCCGTAGAGCATCTGGAGGTTCAGGTACGGATAGATGTGCGGCAGCGCCACGTCG
>MNEG01000168.1 GCA_001917585.1 Candidatus Rokubacteria bacterium 13_1_40CM_68_15 | reverse complement strand
AGCGCCGCGGCGACGCGCGACACGGCATCGAGCGCGCCATCAGTGGCCAGCGCGGCGAAGTGGCCGCCCGCGACGGCGAGGCGCAACCCAGCCACACCGCGGTGGAGCTCCGGTCCGCACGGCTCGGCCGGACGATCGGTGCACACGGGATCGGTCGCGTCGGGACCCTGGAGCGCGTCGAAGGCCAGCGCAAGATCGGCCACGGACCGCGCGAACGGGCCGACGTGATCGAGCGACGACGCCAGCGGAAACACGCCGGCGCGGGAGACACGCCCGAACGTCGGCTTGAGCCCGAAGATCCCACAGAGGGCGGCCGGCACGCGGATCGAGCCGTTGGTGTCCGTGCCGAGGGCCAGGGGCACCAGCCCGGCGGCGACCGCCGCCGCCGAGCCTCCCGACGATCCTCCGGCAACGCGCGCCGGATCGTGGGGGTTCCGGGTCGCCCCGTAGTGCGTGTTCTCGGTGGAGAAGCCGTAGGCGTACTCGTCCATGTTGGTCGCGCCCACGAGGATCGCGCCGGAGCGGCGCAGGGCCGCCACGGCCGCGGCATCGCGCTGCGCCGGCGGGCGCTCGGCCTCGATCTTCGCGCCGGCCACCGTCGTGATCCCGGCCACGTCGAACAGGTTCTTGGCCGCGAACGGCACTCCGGCGAGCGGCCCTGGGTCCTCACCCGCGGCGACGCGCGCGTCGAGCGCGGCTGCCTCGGCCAGCGCCGCGTCGCGCCGCACGAGCGTGAAGCAGTTCAGCGCACGGTCGCGCCGCGCGATGCGCTCGAGCGCTGCCGACGTGACGTCACGGGCCGTGAGGCGCCGTGCGCGAACGGCGGCGACGATCGCCTGAGCCGTCATCTCGGCCGTCATGGCCTGAACACCAGAGCGGGATGAATCTCCTCGGGTAGCGGGAACTCCATCACGAGCTGCGCGGCGGCGAGCAGCACCGCCAGCGCCATCGCGGCGCCGGCCCGATCGGCGGGATCGATGCGCAGCCCCACCTGCTCGGCCAGCCGATCGACGTCGGCCTCGCTCACGCGGGGCACCGCACTCACGTCGATTTCGCGGCGCGCGCCGCGACGTAGGCGCGCCAGCCACCCCAGCGCGTGATCTCGAGCTGGCCCTCACAGAGCGCCGGCTCGCCGAGGACGCCGAGGGCCTCCTGACCGTCGGCGAGCCGCACCTTGCCGATGCACAGTCCGCGCGGCTCCTGCAGGAGCACTTGCGCGAGCCCGGGGGCGGGGACGTCCCACACCTCGACGGCGATGGCGGCGCCACCCTCGGTCACGCGGATCATCGCGGGATGGCGATCGCCGATCGACCACAGCCGGTACTGAGGCGCAGTCGTCGCCTCGCGCACGAAGCGCGCGCCGGCGGCGACCAGGTTGCCGTTGAGCTCGAGACCGCGCATCAGCGTGCCGTTAACGGCCAGCGGGATGTCCAACCGTGTCTCCGTGAAAAGCGGTAATGGTGCCCAGTTACATGACCAGCGCGCCGTCGGTCAAGAGGCACGCCGGGCGATGACGGCGACGGGCCCGCCGCCGCTCGGCCCCTGGTGCTCGGCTCCGCCCGAGACGTACACCATGGGATCGCCGATCACCGATGCGATGACGCCGCCCACGACCGCGCGCGCGTGGCGCGTGTGGTTGATGTCGGAGTCGTCGATCATCGTGTGCCGGCGGCCGCGGATGCGGCCGGTGGGCGAGGCCTCGGCCTTCGCGTAGACGCCGACCACGCGTCCTGTTCCGTCACCGTCGCACCCGGCCGCGCGGATCGCGCGACGCACCGCGCCGGCGTCGATCGCGTCCTCCATCACATCGTGGCCGATGACCAGGTCGCTGGCCGAGCCCTCCGCGTTGCCGAGGACGATCAGCTCGCAGTGGGACAGCTCCACGCCCGCCGACGTCGAGGCGACGCGCGAGAAGAGGTCCCAGCGCTTGCAGACCGCCGCGTCGCTCACGAGCCCGCGCTCCACTTCGCCGAGCGCCAGCGCGACGCCGAGCGCCGAGGCTCCGCGCGAGTAGCCCATGGAGCCGTAGGTGCTCGTCGTCGCCACGCGGGCGCCGCGGACGGAGGCGGCGGTGATGGCCTCGGCGGTGAGCAGTGGGCACTTGATCTGCACGAAGTGGACGTCGGCCACGTCCCGGATGCCCGCGTCCGCCATGGCCGCCCGGACCGCCGCCTCGACCTCGCGGATCTGGACCACCGTGCCGAGCTCCTCGGGCTCGAGGGCCCGCGTGCTGCTGACGCCCGCCACGAGTCCGCGTCCGGGACGCGTGGTTGCGGGCACCTCTCGGCGGACGAACACCGTCACGTGCGGGGTGATGATGCCCTCGGTGCCGCCGGACATGATGAACTGCACGCGCGAGGTCACCTCGTCGGGCGTGGCGCCGAGCCGCGCGGCGAGCAGCGCGGCGTACGCGGACGTCGCGAAGCCGCGGCTCCAGTCGTTCACGCAGCCGTTGCCCTCGGTCTTGCCGAGCACCGCGATCACGTCACGGGCGGACACGGCACCGTCGTCGATGAGCCGGGCCAGCCCGCTGACGTCGTCAGGGCCGGCGGTGGGCAGCCGATGGATCTCCATGCGTTGCATCGTCGTCTCCTCGGTGAGGTGGCGGTGCGGTGGCGAAGATCAGTCGCGCCCGGACGGCGTCACGACGGGCGGTCGCGCGCGAACGCCGTACCGATGGCGGCAGGCAGCTGGGCCGTGCGGCCGAAGCCCGCGAGCATCGCGAGCGACACGACGTAGGGCGTCATCTGGATGACGTACGAGCTCACGGGCAGCCGCAGGCCCTGCACGCGCAGCTGCAGCGCGTCGGCGGCGCCGAACAGCAAGCACGCCAGCAACGTCCCGAACGGCATCCACCGGCCGACGATGATGGCGGCGAGGGCCAGGTAGCCGCGGCCGTTCGTCATGGCGTCGGTGAAGGTCCCGACCTGCTGGAGCGACAGGACGGCGCCGCCCACACCGGCCAGCGCCCCGCCGCAGGTGACGGCGAGCATGCGCACGCGGAGCGGATCGACGCCGCCCGCGAACACGGCGGCGGGGTTCTCGCCGACGGCCCGCAGCGTGAGCCCTGACCGCGTGCGCATGAGGAACACGAACACGGCGACCGCGGCGGCGAGGGCCAGGTAGGTGAGCACGGGCTGGCGGAAGAGCAGCGGCCCGATCACGGGCACCGACGCGAGCCCGGGCACGGGCAGCGGTGACAGCGGGGAGACGCGGATCGTCGGCGCTTCGCCGCGGCCGAGCAGCCCGCGCAGCAGGAAGCTCGTGAGACCCAGCGCCAGGATGTTGACGGCCAGGCCGGTCACCATCTGCTCGGCGCGGAAGCGCGTCGTGGCGACGGCCACCAGGGCGGCCATGGCGGCGCCGCCGAGGACGCTCGCCGCGACGCCCGCGGCCATCGAGCCGGACAGGAATGCGGTGATCACGCCGGCAAACGCGCCGGCGAGCATCATCCCCTCGAGGCCGACGGCGAAGACGCCCGCGCGCTCGGAGAGAATCCCGCCGAGCGCCGTGAACACCAGCGGCGTCGCGATCCGCACGGTCGCGGCGAGGAACTCCGTCACACCCGTCGCCGACCGGCGGTCAGTCCCATCGCCGACAGCACGAAGACCATGGTGAGCCCCTGGATGACGGCCACGAGCGGAGTCGGCACCCCGACGGCGCGCTGCATGGCGACGGCGCCGGTCTCGAGAAATCCGAAGAAGAGTCCGGCCGGCAGCACGGCGAGGGGATTGAGACCGCCGAGCAGCGCGATGGCCACGGCGTTGAAGCCGAACCCGTGAGCGAAGCCGTCGATCAACCGGTAGTGCACGCCGAGGACTTCGATCGCGCCCGCGAGCCCGGCCAGCCCACCGGAGAGCAGCATCACCGACACGAGCGCGCGCGCCGGCGAGATCCCGGCGTAGGCGGCGGCGGGAGCGCTGGCGCCGAGGATGCGGAGCCGGAAGCCGAACGGCGTGCGCCAGAGCGCGACGTGGGCGACCGCGACGGCCGCCAGCGCGATCAACACGCCGACGTGCAGGTCGGTCCCCGCGACGAGCCGACCCAGCCACGACGCGTTCGGAAGGAGCGGAGACTGGGGAAAGCCGGCGCCGGGCTCGCCGAGGTCGCCCTGGAGCGCCTCGCTCACGATCAGCAGGCCGACGAAATTCAGCAGCAGGGTGGCGAGGACCTCGTGGACGCCGCGCTTGAGGCGGATGCCGGCGGCCAGGCCGGCCCAGGCGGCACCGGCCAGCACGCCGCCGCCGAGCGCGAAGAGCGTCGCGACGGGACGCGGCGCCGGCACCATGTGGAGCGCGACCCATGTCGCCGCCAGCCCGCCGAGCGCGAGCTGGCCTTCGCCGCCGATGTTGATGACGCGCGCGCGGAAGCACAGCGCGATACCGACACCGGTGAGCGCATAGGGCGTGGCCCGGTTCAGGCCGACGGCGATGCGGTCCCACGAGCCAAAGGCGCCGTGGGCGAGTGACCAGTAGGCGAGCACCGGATTCTTCCCGGCGGCGACGATCAAGACTCCGGTGACGGCGAACGCGAGGAGCACGGCCAGGAGCGGCGGCGCCAGCGCGCGCACCGCGGCGAGCTCGACGCGTGGGCGCGACGCCGGCGCGCCGACGGTCACGGCGCCTTCCGCCCGTAGAGGGCGGCGGCGTCGGGCGATTCGGTCAGCGCTCCCGACATCATGAGGCCGAGGCGCGTGATGTCGACGGCGTCGCGGCGCACCACGCCCGCGAACCGGCCACGGTACATGACGGCGATCCGGTCGGCGACGATCAGCGCTTCCTCGAGCTCGGTCGACACGTAGAGCACGGCCCCGCCGCTCGCGCGCAGGGCGAGGACCTCGTCGATCACGAAGCGCGTGGCGCCGGGATCGAGGCCACGCGTCGGCTGCGCCGCGACGAGCACGCGCGGATGGCGGGTGAGCTCGCGGGCCAGCACGAGCTTCTGCTGGTTGCCGCCGGACAGCGTGCGCGCGGGAACGTCGGGCCCGCCGACGCGGATGGCGAAGCGCGCGATGCGCTCGCTGGCCGCGGCTCGCATGGCGCCGAAGTCGAGCCACGGGCCCCGGCGGAACGGCGGCCCGTCGCAATCGCGGAAGGCGAGGTTTTCCGTCACGGTCATGTCGGCGACGAGGCCGGTGGTGTGGCGGTCGGCGGGAACGTGGGCGAGCCCGGCCTGACGACGCCCGGTCACACCACGCCCGGTCACGTCGGCGCCATCCACGAAGACGTGGCCTCGCGTGGGACGACGCAGGCCGGCGATGACGTCCACCAGCTCGGCCTGGCCGTTGCCGTCAACGCCGGCCACGGCGAGGACCTCACCGCTCCGGACGGAGAAGCTGACGCCGCCCAGCCGCTCGACACCGGTCGCGTCGTTGGCGGCGAGATCGGCCACGACGAGCCGCTCGGCTCCGGCGGCGCCGCCCTCGCGCGCGACGGGCGCGCTGACGTCGCGATCCACCATCATGCGCGCGAGCTTGGCCCGGTCGGTGTCGCTGGCGCGCGTGCGGCCGGCCACTGCGCCATCGCGCAGGACCACGACCTCGTCGCAGACGTCGAGCACCTCGCCGAGCTTGTGGGAGATGAAGATCACCGAGCGGCCCTCGTCCCGCAGCCGGCGCAGGACGTGGAGCAGGCCGCTCACCTCCGGCGGGCTCAGGCTCGACGTGGGCTCGTCGAGGATGAGCAGCTCGGCACCACGGAGAATGGCCTTCACGATCTCGACCCGCTGCTGGCCGCCGAGCGGCAACGCGCCGACGCGAGCGTCGGGCTCGAGGTCGAGGCCGTAGGTGTGGCTCGCCGCACGGATGCGCTCGGCCACGGCGGCCGGGCGCAGCCATCGCCCGGCGGCGTCCCAGCCCAGCATGACGTTCTCGGTGACCGTCATCGCGGGTACGAGCATGAAGTGCTGGTGGATCATCCCGATGCCGGCGGCGAGCGCCTCGCGCGGCGTGTGGCCGGCGAGCGGATGGTCGTTGAAGACGATGGTGCCGGCATCGGGGCTGACCAGTCCGAAGAGCACGTTCATGAGCGTGGTCTTGCCCGAGCCGTTCTCACCGAGGAGCCCGAGGATGGTCCGCGGTGGGACGACGAGGTCGATCCCGCGGTTGGCGCGCACGGCGCCGTAGGACTTCGTGATGCCGAGCATGCGGAGCATCGTTGCCCCGTGCGCGCCTGGGTCAGGAGAGCGCCGGATCAGGCGCCGCCGCGCGCGTCGTCCTTGGTCGGCTTGATCTTGATCTCGCCGGACGCGATCTTCTTCTTCACCGTCTCGAGCTCGGCGGCCACGCCGGCCGGCACGGCGGGATTCAGCGAGCGCTCGGCGGAGTACCGGAGGTCGGCGCCGGCCGTCGGCGTGTTGTAGCCGTAGGGGATGTAATTGCCGGTGAGCTTGCCGGCGCGCAGCTCGGACACCGCGGCGACGTAGATGTCACCCCAACGCTCGTCGATGTTCGTCAGCACGCGCTCGGGCGCGATGGCCGTGTGGCCGACGGAACGCCCGGCGGCGAACACGCCCTTGTCCTTGGCCGCCTGGATGATGCCGGCGTGCCCGGCGTTGAGCTTGCCCCCGATCACGTCGGCGCCGCCGGCGATCAGCGAGAGCGCCGCCTCCTTCGCCGCCGCCGGATCCTCCATCGACTGGAGATAGATGATCTTCACCTCGATGTCGGGACGCGCGCTGCGGGCGCCGAGACGAAAGCCGCCCATGCTGGCGACCATGTTGGGCAGGCCCTCGAGCCCGGCCACTGCGCCGACCTTGCCCGTCTTCGACATCCGGGCGGCCAGCACGCCGACCAGGTAGGCGTACTGCTCGTTGGCGACGTCCAGCGAGATCACGTTGTTCTGGCCGCCGGAGCCGGAGCCGACCAGGAAGATCGTCTTCTCGAACTCGGGCCCCACGCGCTGCGCCGCCGAGAGGAAGCGTCCCGAGTGGCCGATGATCGGGCTGAAGCCGCGCCGGGCGTAGTCCTTCATCGCCTCGACGTGGTCCGCGGCCTGCACGTTCTCAGAGTAGGCGATCTCCGTGCCGCGCTCCTTCAGCCTGGCCAGGCCGGAGTACCCGGCGGCGTTCCAGCTCTGATCGTTGATGCTGCCCGGGAGCAGCATGGCGACCTTGCTGGCCTGTGAGAATGCGCCGCCGGCGCCGACCGTGAGGGCGAGGACGGCGACGATGAGGGCCATGGGGAACCGTCGCGACATGGCGTGTTCTCCTCTCGAGCTGGGTGATCCAGGCGCGCCTATGGAGCAAGGCATATACCACCCCGAACGACGGGAAATCAACACGATCGCGGTGGGTAACGGTGCTGGCGCGCCCGGACCGTGAGCAGTGGCGGTCCGCGGTGCTGAACTTTGGGGCAGAAAGGATGGCGCCGCGCTAGCGGATCTTCACACCCGTGTCCACGCTGACGGTCTTCACGCGCTCCCGTCGCGGCGCAGGCCCTCGGGGCGCCGGCGCGGGCGCCGTCGGCTCCTGCGGCGCCGGTTTCGCCGGCGTGATGGCCTCAGGAGCCATCGGCTCGATCGTCGCGCAGCTCGCGGCGGCGAGCACGACCAGACCGAGCGCGGCGATCGTGACAGCGCGCTTCATCGGTCGAGCGTAGGCGGTCACACGCTCCGAGTAAATCTGACGAGCGATAGAGGTCTCTATATCGCTCGGCATAGGGCGGCTGAACCAGCACGGCGCGGTCGTGATACGCTCACGCTTCGATGGCGTACGTGCCCGACATCATTCCGCCCGATGAGAGCGCGCGCTACGTCAAGGGCAACATGGGCACACGCGTCGGTTTCGGAGCGCGGCCGGCGATCCTCGTGGTCGACATGACGCGGCCCTTCACCGAGGATCGCTTCCCGCTGGGCTGCGCCGCGGCCGGCGCTCCCTGCGCGCGAGCGAGTCGCACGCTCCTGGACGCCGCGCGCCCGCTCGAGCTTCCCGTCGTCTACACGCGCTACGACGCCTTCGTGGCCGACGCCGAGTGGGGACGATGGCTCGACAAGGGCACCGGCGCCGAGCCCGACTCGCTCATTCGCGGCAGCGAGGCCCACGAGATGGCCGACCTGCTCAAGCCCCAGGCCCGCGACCTGGTGGTGACCAAGTCGAAGCCGAGCGCGTTCTTCGGAACGCCGCTGGCCGCCATGCTCACCTATCTCGCCGCCGACACGCTCATCGTGACCGGCATGGTGACGTCGGGCTGCGTCCGCGCCACCGTGGTGGACGCGTTCTCCCACAATTACCGCGTCATCGTCCCGATCGAGTGCGTCGCCGACCGGAGCCTCACCTCGCACCAGGTGAACCTCTTCGACATGGACATGAAGTACGCCGACGTCGTGCCCCTGGCGGAGGTGCTGAACCACCTCGCGCGAGGCTAGGCGCGCGCGTGCGTGAGAGCGTCACCCTCGCCGGCGTCGGCAAGACCTACGCGAGCGGGGTGGAGGCCATCCGCGAGGTGGCCTTTCAGGTGGCACAGGGCGAGTTCCTCACGCTGCTCGGGCCGAGTGGCTGCGGCAAGTCCACGCTCCTCACGATGATCGCGGGCCTGCTGGCGCCCAGCCGCGGCACGATTGCCGTCGACGGGGCGCCCGTGCAGGGACCACGGCGCGACGTCGGCATCGTCTTCCAGTCGCCGGTGCTGCTGCCGTGGCGGACCGTGCTCGGCAACGTGCTCCTGCCCATCGAGATGCTGAGACTCGGACGGCGCCCGTGGGAAGTGCGCGCGCGTGATCTGCTGGCCATGGCCCAGCTGACCGACTTCGCGGCGAAGCTGCCCCACGAGCTCTCGGGCGGCATGAAGCAGCGCGTCTCCATCTGCCGCGCCCTCGTCCACGATCCGAGCCTCCTGCTCATGGACGAGCCGTTCAGCGCCCTCGACGCCCTCACGCGCGATCAGATGGGCCAGGAGCTGCTGCGCATCTGGGAGCTCTACCGCAAGACCGTGATCTTCGTCACGCACAGCATCCGCGAAGCCGTGTTCCTCTCCGACCGCGTGCTGGTGATGACCCCGCGGCCGGCCGCCATCGGCTTCGAGATCGACATCAAGCTGGCCCGGCCGCGCACGCTCGACATGCAGGAGTCCGACGAGTTCAACGGCTACGTGGGCGTGCTCCGGCGGGCCATCGAGACGGGAGGACGCCGGTGACGGTGCGATCGCTCGGCTGGCCCGTGATGGTCACCCTCGGCATCCTCGCCGCGTGGGAGGCCGTCGTGGGCGCGCTCGGCGTGAAGCCGGTGCTGCTCCCCCGGCCGACGGTGATCGCGCAGGTGCTGTGGACGAAGGCGCCGCTCATCCTCGAGCACCTGTGGCCGACGCTCTACGAGATCGCCCTCGGCTTCCTGCTCTCGGTGGTGGGAGGCGTGCTCGTCGCCGTGCTGGTGACGTACTCGACCATCGTGCGCAAGGGCTTCTACCCGCTCATCGTCGTGTCGCAAATCGTGCCCAAGGTCGCGGTGGCGCCGCTGCTCGTGGTCTGGTTCGGCCTGGGCGGCACCTCCCGGCTCCTGCTCGCGTTCCTCATCGCCTTCTTCCCGATGGTGATCAACACGGCGACCGGCCTCACCAGCGTGGACGAAGACTTCGTACGCATGGCCCGTGCGTACATGGGAAGCCGCTGGCAGATCTTCACGAAGATCCGCCTGCCTCACGCGCTACCGCTCATCTTCGGCGGCATGAAGATCTCGATCACGCTGGCCGTCATCGGCGTGGTGGTGGCCGAGTTCGTGGCCGCCCAGCGCGGCATCGGGTATCTCATCGTGATGGCGAACGGGCTGCTCGACACCCCGCTGATGATGGCGGCCATCACGGCGCTCAGCGTGATGGGCCTGGCCCTCTACGGCGTCGTCGCGATCGTGGAACGCGCCGTCATATACTGGCAGCAACCCACGGACCCCGCGCGCGGCGGATTCGCGTGAGGCCCGACGGCGTCGAGAGGAGCGGAGCATGACGATGACGCGACGAAACTTCCTGGCCGGCAGCGCGGCGGCGACGCTCGCCGTCGGTCGCCCCGCGCGGGCGCAGGCGCCCACGAAGGTCAAGTTCACGCTGCCCTGGATCCCCCACGGCGGCTACACGCACGTCTTCGTGGCCAAGAAGCTCGGGTACTGGGAGCAGCGCGGCCTCGAGGTGACGATCGACCGCGGCTTCGGCTCCGGCGAGGTGTGCAAGACGCTCGGGCTCGGCCAGTACGAGTTCGGCAGCCTCGACCTCGGCGTCATGATCAACTGCGTGAGCAAGGGCCTCGACCTCGTCGCCACCGGCGTGCTCTCTCCGCGGTCGCCGGTCGGCATCTTCGCGCTCACCAAGAAGGGCATCCGCGCGCCCCGGGATCTGGAGGGCAAGCGCGTGGCCTTCGCGACCGGCAGCGGCGACTTCCAGCTCTGGCCTGCCTTCGTGAAGGCCACGGGCATCGACGACGCCAAGGTGCAGAAGGTCTTCATGGGCCCGGAGGCGCTCATCAAGTCGTTGATCGAGGAGCAGATCGACGCCGAGGGCAACTTCTACGGCTCGATCGCGCCCAGCGTGTGGGCCCAGGGCCTCGACCTCACCCCGATCCTTTAC
Organism: Candidatus Rokubacteria bacterium 13_1_40CM_68_15; assembly: GCA_001917585.1. GTDB lineage: Bacteria > Methylomirabilota > Methylomirabilia > Rokubacteriales > CSP1-6 > 40CM-68-15. The sequence continues at coordinate 3,742 of MNEG01000168.1, read as the reverse complement.
GAGGACTACGGCGTGAAGATGTACAGCCTGGTCTTCGCGACGCGCAGCAAGATCGTCAAGGAACAGCCCGAGCTGTGCAGCCGCTTCATGGACGGCGTGATGGAGGGACTGGCCTACACGTACCTCCATCCGAACGAGTCCATCGACATCCATCTCCAGATGGTGAAGGAGTTCCAGGGCAGCCCGACGAACCGCGAGGTCGTCAAGCACGGCCAGGGCGTCATGACGGCGATGGGCCTGGCGCCCGAGGTCGAGAAGAACGGGCTGGGCTTCATGGATCCCGAGATGGTGAAGCGCACGCGCGAGACGGTGATGAACTACATGGGGGCCAAGGACGTGCCGGCCGCCGAGCAGCTCTACACCAACGCCTTCGCGGGCAAGACGAAGCTGACGTCGGCCCAGTGGTCGACGATCCGGGAGTCCGTCAAGCGCTACGTCCCGGTGAAGGCCTGAGCGTCGTGAAGCGCGGCTTCCGCGACTTTCTCGGCGCGCTCGAAGGCGCCGGCGAGCTCAAGCACGTCAAGAAGCCGGTGGATCCGCGGCATCTCTCCGCGCTGGCCGCCCAGGCCAGGGAAGCGACGCTGTTCGAGTCCATCGCCGGCTACCCCGACTGGCGGGTGGCCGGCGCGCTCGTCTCCACGCGCAAGCGCCTCGCGCTGGCCATGGGCTGCGCGGAGCGCGACATCGCGCCGCGCTTCGAGAGCGGGATCCGCAATCCGATCGACGCGCGTCTCGTGCCGGACGGCGCCTGTCAGGAGGTCGTGTGGGAGGGCGACGGCGCCGACCTCACGTCGATCCCGATTCCCCTCATGCACGTCAAGGACGGCGGGCCGTACATCTCGGCGACGCTGGTGGTGTCCAGGGACCCCGAGTACGGCCGCAACGTCGGCTCGTACCGCATGATGTATCGCACGCCACGGGAGACGGGGATCGACCTCGTCTCGCCATCCGACATGCGCCTCTACTACCAGCGCGCCCTCGATCAGAAGCGACCGCTGGAGATCGCCGTCGCCATCGGCGTCCATCCGTACGAGATGCTGGCCGCCTCCTACAAGGCGCCCATCGACGTCGACGAGTTCGCCGTCGCCGGCGGCCTGCACGGCGCGCCGGTGGAGCTCGTCCGCTGCCGCACCGTGGACCTCGAGGTGCCGGCCGACGCCGAGCTTGTCCTGGAGGGTGAGCTGCTGCCCATCGGCTGGACGACCGACGAGGGGCCGTTCGGCGAGTTCAGCCACATCACCGGGGACGTGAAGTGGAATCCCGTCTTCCGCGTGAAGTGCATCACGCACCGGCGCGATCCGATCTTCTACATGCTCCAGATGCCGTGGGAGAACGACTGGCTGGCGGCGCCGGTGATCGAGGCGGCCGGCTTGCAGGCGCTCCGCGTGGCCAGCGTTCAGCCGGTCGCCATCCGTGCCCCGATCGGCGGCTGCTGCTACTGGACCCTCGTCGCGTCGATCAAGAAGCGCCCGGGCGAGGGCAAGAACGCGCTGCTCGCGCTGCTCTCCGTGGCCGAGGTGAAGCTCGCCATCGTCACTGACGACGACATCAACATCTACGACCCTGACGAGCTCGACTGGGCCATGACCTTCCGCGTGCAGGCCGACCACGACGTGCTGGTGATCCCGGGCGCCCGCGGCAAGCACATCGACCCGAGCGTCAAGGCGTGGGCCGCGGGCAAGGGCGGGTTACCCACGACGGCCAAGCTCGGCATCGACGCGACCATACCCGAGGGCGTGCCCAGGAGCCAGTACGAGCGCATCCGGTACTTCGCCAAGGACGCCGTCCGGCTCGAGGATTATCTCTGAGCCCCCTGGCGCGGCTCATCGTGGAGGCGCTGCGCGCGACCCCGCGTCACTTTGCCGAGGTCGTGGAGGCTCACCCCGATGTCGCGTGGCGGGATCTGTTGAAGGCGTGGGGCGAAGTGCGCGCCGCCGGTGTCCTCGGCCGCGAAGAGGACGGGCGCTACCGGATCGGTCAGTGACTCAGCGCGAGGCGCGCACGCTGCCCAGATAGCTCCGCTGGACGTCGGGATTGGCCAGGAGCCGCTCGCTCGTGTCGGACAGGACGATGCGGCCCGTCTCGAGCACGTAGCCCCGGTCGGCCAGCGTCAGGGCCAGCCGCGCGTTCTGCTCGACGAGCAGAATCGTCAGCCCGCTCCGCTTCAGCTCCGTCACCACGCGCGCCACTTCTTGCACCAGGAGCGGCGCCAGTCCGAGCGAAGGCTCATCCAGGAGCAGCAGGCGCGGGCCCGCCATGAGCGCGCGGCCGAACGCGAGCATCTGCTGCTCGCCGCCGCTGAGCGTACTGCCGAGCTGGCGGCGGCGCTCACGCAGTCGAGGGAAGAGCGCGTAGACGCTGTCGAAGCGCTCGGCCACGCGGGCGTGGTCGGCCACGAGGTACGCGCCGATGCGCAGATTCTCCTCCACGGTCAGCTCGGGAAAGATCCGCCGCCCTTCCGGCACCTGGACGATGCCGAGGCCGACGATTGCCTCGGGTGCCACCGTATGGATCGGCGCGCCCTCGAAGCGGATGGATCCCGCCGTCGGGCGAAGGAGCCCCGAGATCGATCGGATCGTCGTCGTCTTGCCGGCGCCATTCGCGCCGATGAGCGTGACCAGCTCGCCCGCGTTCACCCGCACCGACACGCCGCGCAGCGCCCGGACGGACCCGTAGGCGACGTCGATGCCGTCAAGCTCCAGCAGGGTCGTACGTCCCCAGGTAGGCCTCGATGACGGCGGCGTTCGTCTGGATCTCGGCCGGCGTGCCCTCGGCCAGGTTCCGTCCGTAGCTCAGCACCGTGATGCGATCGCAGGCCTCCATGATCAGGTCCATGCGGTGCTCGATGACGAGCAGCGTGATGCCTTGCTGCTGTAATCGGCGGATGAGCCCGAGCAGGTGGTCGCACTCGGCCGGGTTCATGCCGGCCGCCGGCTCGTCGAGCAGCAGCAGCCGGGGCGTGGCCACGACGGCGCGCGCCAGCTCCAGCAGGCGCTGCTGTCCGTACGCGAGCGCGCCCGCGGGAAGACCGGGATCGGCGTGGAGTCCCACGAACGCGAGCGCCTCGCGCGCGCGGTCCAGCGTCAGCCGCTCCTCACGCGCCGCCCGCCGCGTTCCGAGCAACGCATCCCAGGTCTCGGCCGCGGTGTGGGCGTGGTAGCCGACGGCGACGTTCTCGAGCACGCTGAGCTCGGGGAAGATCCGAAGGGTCTGGAAGGTGCGGCGGATTCCGAGCCGCGCGATGCGGTAGGGCGGGCTGCCCACGATCTCCTGATCGCCGAAGTGGATCGAGCCCGTCGTCGGCCGGAGCACGCCGCTCAGCACATTGACGAGCGTGGTCTTGCCCGCGCCGTTGGGCCCGATGAGCCCGCGCACCTCGCCGGCGCCGACGGCCAGCGACACCGCATCGAGCGCGACCAGCCCGCCGAAGCGCTTGGTGACCTGGGCGCGGAGGATGGTCGCGTCAGCCACGACGAAAACGCCGGGCCAGCGCCGACGGCAGGCCGCGCAGCCCGTCGGCGCCCAGTGCCATGAGCAAGACGAGCAGCGCGCCGAACAGGATCAGCCGGTACTCCTTGAAGGCGCGCAGGTACTCCGACGCGAAGACGATGATCATGGCGCCGACGATGGCGCCCTCCAGGCTGCGGAGCCCGCCCACCACGATCATGATCAGGACGTTGATCGACTCGGTCAGCGTGAAGTCGTTGGGATTGAGATAGCGGTTGAGATGCGCGAAGAGCCC
>MNEG01000143.1 GCA_001917585.1 Candidatus Rokubacteria bacterium 13_1_40CM_68_15 | reverse complement strand
CTCTTCGTCGGCATCATGGGCGGCATCGGCACGTCGGGCTTCTACGTCATCGCCTCGTCCACGGTCACGCGCTGGTTCGATCGTCAGCGCGGCCTCGTGCTGGCGCTCGTGCTGGCCGGCTTCAACGTGAGCTTCGTCACCTCCGGGCCGGTGGCGGCCTGGCTCATCGGGTGGCTCGGCTGGCGGGGCGCGTTCCTGGTCTTCGGCGGCTGGCTCTGCCTGGTCGGCGGCCTCGCCACGCTCGTGGTTCGTGATCCGCCTCGCCGCATGCTCAGCGCGGTGTCCGCGTCGAGAGCGGAGCCGCGCGGCATGACCATCCAGGCCGCGCTCGCCGATCGGCGACTCTGGTTTCTCGAGCTGTGCTGGCTCCTGCTCGGGAGCGTCGTCCTGACGGTGTCGGTCCACATCGTGCCCTACTCGCGTGATCGCGGCATTGCGCTGGCGTCCGCCTCGCTCGCCCTGACGGCCTACGGCATCGGCGCCACCGTCGGCGCGCTGACCGTGCTGCTCTTCGGGCCGCCGCAGGAAGTGCTCTTCGTCGTCCTGGCCGTGTTCGGGATGGGCTTCAGCGGTGGCGACACCGCGTTCGTCCGGATCATCCCCGACGTCTTCGGCCTGGAGGCGCTGGGCGCGATCACGGGCCTGCTCGCGCTGGGCTGGCGGATCGGCGCCGCGCTCGGCCCCGCCATCGCGGGGTTCGTCTACGACGCGACGGGCTCGTACGCCGTGCCGTTCAGCCTGGCGCCGGTGGCCCTGATACTCAGCCTCGCGCTGTTTTCGTGGGGCTCAGCTTCTCGGCGATCAGCTTGATCAGCGTGACCTTCGAGACCTTGCCGAACGGTGAGAGCGGCAGCTCGTCGATCAGCTCAACGCGCTCGGGCAGCTTGAACCTGGCGATGCCCGCCTCGTTGAGATGCTGCACGATCTCGGGCAAGGTCACCCGCTGGCCGCGGCGCGGAACAATGAAGGCGCACGTGCGCTCGCCGAGGATCGGATCGGGCATCGGCACGCAGGCGACGTTCTGCACGGCCGGGTGCGAGAGGATGAGGTTCTCGATCTCCTCGGCGCTGATCTTCTCCCCGCCCCGGTTGATCAGGTCCTTCTTGCGGCCTTCGACGATGAAATTGCCGGACGGGTGGCGTCGCATGAGGTCGCCGGAGAGATAGAAGCCGTCGGGTGTGAAAACGCGCGCGTTGTGCTCGGGCGCCCGGTAGTAGCCGCGCAGCGTGTACGGCCCACGTACCGCCAGCTCCCCGACCTCGCCATCGGGAACTTCCCGGCCCTCGTCGTCGACCAGCTTGACCTCGTCGTCCGGGCACATCGGCCGCCCGACCGTCTCCAGGCGAACTTCGTAGGGATCGTCGAGCCGCACGAACGTCAGCATCCCCTCCGCCATCCCGAAGTTCTCCTGCACGATCGCGCCCGGGATCCGCTCCTCGGCCAGGCGCTTCACCTCGGGCTGGAGCCGCTGTCCCCCGCTCTGGATGACGCGCACCGACGAGAGGTCGTACCGGCTGATCGCCGGGTCGTTGATCCAGCGGATCAGGAGCGCCGGCACCACCGCCGAGTGGGTGACGCGCTCGCGCTCGATCAGCGGGAAGACGTCGCCGGCACGCACGCTCGTGCTCAGCACCGCGCGCGCACCGCGAAGGAAGAAGCCCTGGATACCGGGACAGGCCAGCGGGAGATTGTGGGCGATCGGCAGCACCACCAGCAGCGCGTCGTCGGGCCGCACGTCGACCATGGTCGCCGCCGTCTTCGAGTTGTAGACGTAGTCGTTGTGCAGCCGCGGGATGAGCTTGGGCACGCCGGTGGTGCCACCCGAAAGCTGGAGCACGGCGGGGTCCATGGGGTCGATCGCAGCTTCGCACAGCGCGGAGGCTGGCACGTTGCTTTCGCTGGCGAGACACCGCGCGAGTGAGACCGTGTCCCGCGGCGCCTCCCCTGCTACCACGACGTGGAGCAGTGATGGGCACTCGGTCTTGATCCGCCGAGCCAACTCAATGAAGTCGAAGTCACCGGCACGGTCAGGAATCACATACGCCACGGCCTCGGTCAGCTCGACGTAGTATTTGATCTCACGATAGCGGTGCGGCAGCAACGCCATGACCGGGATCGCGCCCACGCGCTGGAGCGCGAAGTAGACGTACACGAACTCCGGGACGTTGGGGAGCTGAACCACCACGCGGTCAAGCGGGCGGATCTCCAGCTTGAGGAAGTGCCGCGCCAACCGCTCGACGCGACCGGCCAGCTCGCGATAGATGATTCGCTCGGACCCGGCCACCAGCGCCACACGCTCGGCGAAGCGCGTGAACACGTCCGCGAACACACTGGCGAGCGAGCGATCCTCCCAGTAGCCCTTGGCCCGATAGCGCTCGACGAACTCGGAAGGAAACGGAACGACACCGTCAAGCATGTCGCTATCGCGGCTTCACGGAATGAGCATCACGAGGCCCGAACCCCAGAAGTTTGTAACCCATGTCCCCGGACTCTTTTGTTACCTATCTCTCCGACCGCTCACTCTCGGCTCCTCTGGAATCTGAGCACCATGCCAGACGCCGACAACCCAGACGGTCTTGTCCACAACACGATAGAAGAAGCGGTACGGGGCGACGACGACCTCACGATACGGAAGGTCGGGAAACTCGGGAAGGACACGGCCCGATTCGGGAGACCGTTCCAGCCGGCGCAGTACACGTCCGGCTCGCTGACGGAACCGTCTGGCGGCGGCGGGATTGTCCCGAAGGATGTACGCGACCGCAGCAAGGAACTGCCTCCGGCCGGACAGCGTGAAGCGGACCCGCAGCCTCACCCGTCGGCGAGCAGGCGATCGGCCTCTTCCAGTACGTCGTCGAGATCATGTCCCTTTCCCGCTCGAATCTCGCGTTCGCCCCGTGCGAGTACCCGGAGAATCTGCCGTTCATGCTCGGCGCGTTCATACGCTTCGATGCTGATCATGACGGCGGCTGCCCTCCCTCGCTGCGTGATAACGAGGGGTTGCTTCGTAGCGCGAACCCGCTTGAGAGCCGCGGCCGCGTCCTGCCGAAGATCGGTGACCGGCATGATGTCAGGTACCTTGGACATTGGGCCTCCTCCTTCAGTACGCCCAAGAGTACCTCCAGACGTCCCTTCGAGCAATCTGCACTGAGCGCACGGCGCGTCCGGTTTGTGCGGCTAACCTGAATTCGGACCAGGGATAGGCTGGTCTGCGCTCTCTTCGCCCTTTTCCTTCACGACGTTCCCTGTGAGAAGCGACTGCGTCGCGGGAAAGAGGCTGCGACGCCGCACAGCCTACCCCGTCGTGTTTGAGTTGAAACGCAGCGGCGCGGCCCATGGGCCGGCGCGGACCCGGTCGGTGGGGGCTTGGGAGGCCCGGTGGTGGTGCTTCATGAATGGCAACCAGCGACGGTGCCCGGCGGCGCCGACGTACACTCCGGGCCCGATCGCTTCAGGAGGTTCGCTGCTGACGCCCCCTTTCGTGCGGACGACGAACTATAGCGCGCGGGTCAGCGGCCGACAAGATCGGTCCGCCTTAGCTTGGCCTACGCGACGATCGAATAGCCGCCGTCGATGACGACCGTCTGCCCCGTGACGAAGTCGTTGTCGGCGATGAGGCCGACGATGGTCTGCGCGACGTCGTCGGGCGTGGCCACGCGACCGAGCGGCGTGCGGTCGGCGCGGCGGTCCATCAAGCGGTCGTAGTCGGCGCCGAGCGCCGCCTCCATCCACCGGCCTTCCATCCAGCCGGGTGCGACAGCGTTGACGCGGACCTTCGGCGCCAGGATGCGGGCAAAGGACATCGTCATGTTGACGATGGCGGCCTTGCTGGCGGCGTACGGAATGACCTGGGCGGCCGGGCGAAGGCCGGCGATGCTGGCCAGGTTCACGACGGCGCCGTTCCCCGACCGCTTCAGCAACGGCGCGGCAGCGCGGATCGCGAAGAACGTGCCGCGGACGTTCACGTTGAAGATGCGGTCCCAGATCTCGGGCGTGATCGCCTCCAGATCGTCGGCGGCGGCGAAGTGCGTCGTGCCGGCGGCGTTGACGAGGACGTCGAGCCGGCCCAGCTCGCGCTCGCAGGCGTTCACCATGCCGTGGACGGCGGCGTCATACATCACGTCGCACCGGTGGAGCAGCGCGCGGACCCCGAGCGCCTCCACGTCGCGAACGGTCGTCTTCGCCTCGGCCTCGCTCCGCGTGTAGTTGACGACGACGTGACAGCCGCGCCTGGCCAGGGCCAGCGCCGTCGCGCGGCCGATGCCGCTGGCCGATCCCGTCACGAGCGCCGCCTTGCCGCGAAGATCCATCAGAGCCCCAGCACGCGCTCGGCGTTCTGATGGAAAACCTTCTCCATCACGTCGGCCGGCAGGCCCAGCTCGTCCCACTCGCGCAGCAGCCGCGCGTACGGAAGGCTCGGATAGTCGCTGCCGAACATGATCTTGTCCTGCAGCCGGCCTCTGGCATCGCGCTTGAGGCCGTCCGGGAAATACTTCGGCGCCCAGCCCGAGAGCTCCCAAAAGACATTGCCCTTGTGGAGCGCGACGGCCGTCATCTCGTCCACCCACGGCCAGCCGGGATGGGCGGCGACGATGGTGAGCGTCGGGAAATCGGCGGCCAGCTCGTCGATGGCCAGCGGATGCGCGTGGCGAATCTTCGCGCCCAGCCCGCCGGGCAGGCCCGCGCCCATGCCCGTCGTGCCCACGTCGACCATCACGGGCACGCCGAGCCCGGCGATGGTCTCCCACAGCGGGTAGAATCGGCGATCGTCCATCGCGAAGCGACCCATGATCGGATGGAAGTGGAAGCCGAGCATGTGGAGATCGCGGATCGCCGTCGTCGCCTGGCGGATGGCCACCTCGCCCTTGAACGGATCGACCGCGGCCCACGCCTGGATGATGCGATCGCGATACTTGTCGCGCATGGCGGCCACGTACTCGTTGGTGCACGGCGGCGTCGCCACCGCCGTCTCGATGTCGAAGGCGACCAGCACCGCCTCCACGCCGGCGTCGGTGAAGTCCTTGATCACCTCGTCCTCGGTCTTCGCCGTCCAGGCGCGATTCCAGTACTTGCCGAGCGCCTCGACGAACGGACCCTGGGCAGTGATCCACTCCCGCGTGCCGGGATAGCAGTGAAGGTCGATGCGCCTCATCGGCTCACAGGCGAACGGGCGTGAACTCGGTCGTGTAGTGCTCGTCCAGCGGCAGCCGCTTCTTGATCGTGCCCGACTCCAGCAGCGTGTCCTGCATGACACGCAGCGCGTCCACGTCGATTCGGCCGTCAGCGGGGGCGATCGGCACCCAGCTCTTGTGCACCGCCAGGACGACCTCGGGAGCCCAGCCGAGCTTCGGCGCGGTGATCCGCGCCGATTCCTCCGGGTTGGCCTTCATGAACCGGAAGGCCTGGAACAGCGCGCGCACACTGCCGCGCACCTGCTCGGCGTTCTTCTTGATCTGGTCCTCCGACGCGTACTCGATGAAGCTGATCCACTTCGGCGTGATCGTCTCGACCTTGAAGATCACCTTCGTCCGGCCCTGGGCCACGCTGACGCCGCCGTAGTCGCCCCAGATGAACGCAGCGATCTCCTTGCGCGACAGCGCGGCGAGCTGGGCGTCGAGTCCGCCCAGCCCCAGGATCTTCACGTCGCGGTCGGGATCCCAGCCGTGATGCTTGGCCACCATGCGGACCAGGATCCAGGATGCCGAGCCCGGACGCGTCACTCCGATCGCCTTGCCCTTGAGCTCGCCGATGGCCGGGCCGTCGGGTGCGGTGACGATGACGAAGTTGTTGCCCTCGCCGTGCGTGGCGATCATCTTGATCGGCGATCCGGCCTCGCGGAACTGGATGATGTCGGTCGACCCGGTGATGCCGATCAGCACCTCGCCGACGAGCACGGCCTTGATGAGATCGGCGCCGCCCCGGAAGGGCAGGAATTCCGCGTTCACGCCCTGCTCCTTGAAGAACCCCTTCTCGGCCGCGACGATGACCGGCCCCGCGAGTCCATAGTCGGCGAGCACGGCCGTCCCGATACGCACCGCGGGCTGGGCCACGGCGATCCGCGGCGCCAGCGATGCGCTGGTCACCAGGCCGGCGGTCAGCTTCAGGAAATCACGGCGGCCCGTGAGCATTGGCGTCCTCCTCTGATCGAACACGCGCGCACGATCGGTCACGCGCGCAGCGCCGCCAGCACGCGCTCGGGCAGCATGGGGAGCTGACGCACGCGCGCGCCGGTGAGCGCCGCCACCGCGTTCGCGACGGCCGGTGCCGCGGGCGGCAGCCCGGCCTCACCGATGCCCGTCGGATCGTTGTCGGTGCTGATGACCTTCACGCGCACGTCGGGCGCATCGGCCAGCCGCAGGATCTGGTAGTCGTGGAAGTTCGACTGCTGAACCACGCCCTGGCTGATGGTGATCCGCTCCTGGAGCGCGTGGCTCACGCCGAAGATCGTCGCGCCCTCGATCTGTGCCGCCACGTTGTCGGGGCTGATGACGATGCCGGGATCGACGGCGGCCCACACGTTGTGCACGTAGATCCGGCCGCTCTTTCGATCGACCGACACCTCGGCCACCGACGCCACGTTCGACCAGGCGTCGGAGAATGCGATGCCGAGCGCGCGGCCCGGGCGCTTGCGTCCCCAGTCGGCCATCCGCGCCGCTTCCTCCACCACCCTCCGGGCCCGCGCGTCGTGGGCGAGCAGCCGCAGGCGGAAGGCGACGGGATCGACCCGCTGGGCGGCGGCCATCTCGTCGATGAACGACTCGATGGCGAACTTGTTGTAGCCGGCGCCGACCGCCCGCCACGGCCCGACGTCGTAGCCGCGGTCCTCGCGCAGGTATTCGTGGAGCTGGTTGCGGCACGAGTAGGCGATCTCGTGCCCCTCGATCAGGATCTCGTCCTTGCCCTTGAGGCGCTCGTACACGGGCGGCAGCAGGCGGGCCAGCGCCGAGGCGCCAACGATGCGGTGGCGCCACGCGGAGAGATTGCCGTCGGCGTCGATGCCGGCCTGGAGGAACTGCGCGGCCAGCGGCCGCATCTTGTCGTTCCTCACGTCGTCCTCGCGGCTCCAGACGACTTTCACCGGCTTGCTGGTCGCCTTGGAGAGCAGCACCGCGTCGAGGACGAAGTCCTGCTCGACCTTGCGACCGAAGCCGCCGCCGAGGAGCATCACGTTGACGGTCACCTTGTCGGGCGTGGTCTTCAGCACGCCGGCGACGGCGAGCTGATTGATGCCGGGCGACTGCGTGGGCGCCCACAGCTCGCACGACGTGCCGTCCGCGCTGACCCGGGCCAGGGCGTTCACGGGCTCCATCGTCGCGTGGTAGCAGTGATCGCTCACGTAGACGGCGGAGAACGTCCGTGCCGCCGTCGCCCACGCCTGCGCGAAGTCGCCTTCCTTGTGGAGCTCGAGCCCGGGCTTGGAGAGCGTGGCCGCGATGGCGGCGTACTCACCGATGAGCTGGTCGGTGTCGTAGCCCTCCGCCCGCGCGCCCTTCTTCCACGTCACCTTGAGCGCAGCCTTGCCCTTGTGAACCGCCTCGAAGCCGGTGCCGACGACGCCGACGCCCCACGGCAACCGGATCACGTCGATCACGCCGGGGACGGCGCGGGCGGCCGAGTCGTCGAGCGCGTCGATCCCGCTGCCAGGGATGGGCGGGCGCAGGACGGCGCCGTAGATCATGTCCGGCACCTCGGCGTCGATGCCGAACTTCGCGCGGCCGACCACCTTGTCCGGCAGCTCGACGCGGGGCAGGCTCTTGCCGATCAGCCGGAACTGAGCCGGCTTCTTGAGATCGGCCGGCGTCATCTTCGGCAGCTCGGCCGGCACCTTCGCGAACTTCGCGACGTCGCCATAGCTGATCCGGCGCCCGGAGCGCTGGTGCACGATCACGCTCGGCTCAGTGGACAGCTCGCTGACCGGCACGTTCCACTCGGCGGCGACCGCGTCGAGCAGCACGCGCCTCGCCTGAGCTCCGGCCAGGCGTAGCGGTGTGAAGAAGCTGCGCGTCGTCCGGCTCCCTGCGGTGATCTGGGCGCCGCCGAACCCCGGGTTCCCGTACGCCGGATTCCCCGGCGGCGGAATCACCTTCACCTTGGACCAGTCGGCGTCCAGCTCCTCGGCGACGACGACCGGCATGCCGGTCATCGAGCCCTGTCCCATCTCCACTGCGGCGGACACGATCGTGATCGTGTCGTCGGGATTGATCGTCACCCACACGTTGGGCGAGAGACCCGCGGACTGAGCGGCGGCGCGCGCGACCCGGCCGAGATCGAGCGCGAAGGCAAACGTGAGCCCGGCCGTCGCGCCGACGACGAACTCGCGTCGGGAGATCTCGATGGCCATGGCTACACCTCCCCGCGGGCGGCGCGCTCGATGGCGCGCACGATCCGGCCGTACGTCCCGCAGCGGCAGAGGTTGCCGTTCATCGCCTGCACGATCTGCGCGCGCGTGGGCTTGGGCGTCTTCGCCAGCAAGGCCGCCGCCTGCATGATCTGCCCCGACTGGCAGTAGCCGCACTGGAGCACCTGCTCGGTGAGCCACGCCTTCTGGACCGGATGGGTGCCATCCGGCGACAGGCCTTCGATGGTGGTGACGCGCTTGCCCTCGACGTGCTGCATCCGGGTCACGCACGACCGGACGGCCTGGCCGTCGAGGTGCACGGTGCACGAGCCGCACATCGCCATGCCGCAGCCGTACTTGGTGCCGGTGAGCCTGAGCTTCTCGCGCAGCACCCACAGCAAGGTCTCGTCCGGCTGCGCCGAGACGTCCATCTGCCTGCCATTGAGGATGAAGACCATGAGGACCTCCTCGGGCCGGCGACATTAATACCGCCACCGCCGGGCCTTGTATACTGGCTCACCGCCATGGACATCAAGGGACTGACCGGAGCCGAGACCCTGCTGCGCGTGCTGGCCACGATGGGCGTGGAACGCATCTTTGCCTCGCCCGGATCGGAGTGGGCCCCCGTCTGGGAGCACCTCGCCAAGCCGTACGGATCGCCCCACGAGATCCCGCTCTACTTGTCGTCGCGCCACGAGGAGATCGCGGTCGGGATGGCCAGCGGCTACACCAAGGCGACGGGCAAGCTCCCCGCGGTGATGATCCACACCACCGTCGGCGCGCTCCACGCCACGATGGCGCTGCGCGCGGCGCTGCACGAGCACGTGCCGATGGTCGTGCTCGCCGGCGAATCGATCGGATTCGGCGAGATCCGCGGCCCCGATCCGGGCCACCAGTGGCTCCGCGTCCTGGCCGACACGGGCGGGCCGGCCCGGCTCGTCGCCGACTGCGTGAAGTGGAGCTTCGGCCTGAACACGAGCGCGCTCCTGCCGGCAACCATCCAGCGCGCCTGTCAGCTCGCGATGGCCGCGCCCCAGGGACCGGTGTTCGTCTCCGTCCCGATGGAGTTCCTGTTCGAGACCATGTCGACGAATCCGCCCGCGGTGGCGAGCTTCCCGTCCGTGCCGGCCGCGCTGCCGTCAGCGATCGCCGACCTGGCTCGCCTCCTCGCCGCGGCCGCGAATCCCGTGATCGTCACCGAGGAGGCCGGACGCACGTTGCGCACGGTCGAGCACCTCGTCGCCCTCGCCGAGCGGCTCGGCGCACCCGTCGTCGAGGGCTGGCATCCCGCGTTCGTGAACTTCCCTCGGCAGCATCCGCTCTACGGCGGCATCGGCGGCTCCGCCCACCTCCCCTCCTATCTCAAGGACGCCGACCTCGTCTTCCTGCTGGCCGCGGTGGCGCCGTGGCATCCGCCGTCCTCCGCGCCCGGCCCCGCGACGAAGGTCGTGGCGCTCAGCGACGACCCGGTGCGCTCGGACATCCCGTTCTGGGGATACCGCACCGACCTCGCGGTGACCGGCGACGTGGAGGCTTCGCTCGGCATGCTGCTCGAGCGCGTGAACGAGATGATCCCTGCGGGCGCGCGGGCCAGCCGCGCGGAGCGCTGGCACGCACGTCACCAGCAGCGGCGCGATGCGCTCGCCCAGGAAGGGCGGGCGGCGGGAGCGACGAGCCCCGTCGACACGCGCTGGGTCGTCCGCGAGCTCAACGAGGTGCTGCCCGACGACGCGATCGTCGTCGACGAGACGATCACGCATCGGCTGGACATCCACCGCTTCCTCGACCGCCTGACCCCCGGCCGCTTCTTCTCGGGCAGCTACGGAGGCCTCGGCACCGGGCTGCCGACCGCGCTCGGCGTGAAGGCGGCGCGGCCGGAGCGGCCCGTCGTGGCCCTGATCGGCGACGGCTCCTTCAACTACAACCCGGTGACGGCGGCGCTCGGCGCGGGCCAGGAGCACCGGCTGCCGATCCTCATCGTGCTCTTCAACAACTCCGGCTACCTCTCGCAGAAGTCCGGCGTCCCGCAGCACTATCCCGAGGGCTGGGCGGTGAAGTCGCAGACGTTCGTCGGCACGTCGATCACGCCGAACCCGGACTATGCGGCGCTCGCGCGGGCCTTCGGCGGCTTCGGCGAGAAGGTCGAGAAACCCGGCGAGGTCCGGGCCGCGCTCCTGCGCGGCCTTCAGGCCGTGGCCGCGGGCCAGCTCGCCTTGATCGACATGAGGCTCCGGCCCATCAACACGAGCGGCGAGGTGTGACGACTACTGGCAGACTCCAGTCTTGACGGTTCCGCTGTACGAGCCCGTGAAGTTGGATCCGCCTCCTCCGCGAGCCCCGCTGACGACGAGCTGCCTGACGTTCTCCGGAGTGCCGGCGTGGTCGGAGTTCTTGTAGAGACTGGCCTTGTTGTCGTCGACGGGCTTGACGCCGAGGGAGTCGAGATCGCCGAACGACGAGTAGACCGCCGCCGCCCACTGCCACTGCACCGCCACACCCGGAGCGTCGGAGATGATCCTGCCCGACCACGTGAGGTTCTTGATGCCTCCCGGCAGAGCGGTCGTCACCGGGAACGCGGCACCCGTGAAGAACGTGTTCCCCGGTAGGCCGAACGGAGCCGTCGTGACCCACGTCCCGGTGAAGGTCGTCGACGCCGTCGTTTCGGTGGGTGAGAACGTCACCTCGGCGTCGGGTACCGGGACGCTGATCTGGCCGTCGGCAGACTGGATCGTCACGTCCTGGAACTGGATGGTGACCGGCGCCGACTTGAGACCACTCACCTTGAGAACGCTGTTGAACCAGATCGTGCGGCCGGCCGGGATCGGGGTGCCGTCGAAGCTCGCCGTGATCGAGCTGGGATCGGCACAGACGAACTCGACGGGCACGGAAATGCCGACGTGTCCGCTCGCCCCGCCCTTGAAGCTCCGGTCGAAGGAGCCCGTGAAGGTCGATTGGTCGACCGTCACGGCGACACCGATCTCGCCGCCGGCATACCGCGGGGCGAGGCTTCCACCCGTGACTCTGAAGCGAAAGACGAATACGTCTGTCGAGGACACATCGAAATAACTGAACTCGATGATGTCGCCGGTCAGCAGCGTTCCCGAGTACTCGACCTGACCGCCTCTTCCGTACGCGTCGATCTCACCCGTCATCCTGAACGTGCCGCTCAGCACGGTGCCGGAGCCCGCGTCGATCCGCGCGTCGATCGCGAGCGAGCTGGGAGGCTCGATCGCGACGCGGGGTGCGCCGGGGGTGAGGCGTGTCGAGCGAGGCGTTGCCTCGATGGTGAACCGTCCGCTGGTCGCGTCGTATCTCGTCGTCCCGCCGCCGAAGAGAGTATTCGGCTCACCCAGATTGTCGCCGTAATCAGCGGCGCTGGCCGTGCCGCACAGCAGCAAGAGGCCGCAGGCCACCAGCCCTGATATGTACGCTCGCATAGCGCCTCCGATCATTGCGGAAGCAAAGCGTGTTCCCGACCTGGCGACACGCAAGTGAGGCATATCTATATGGTCGGGTTGACTGGAGAAGCTCGCGAGGATGCCACGCCGTCGTCCGGCGGACAGGACGGCACGCGAGTCAGCGCGATGTGGGCCGCGCTCGCGGAGTTGACGCGGAAGAAACCGCTCGCTACGCCCGGAACCGCGGCAACAGTCTCAACGCGTTGTCGCGGTCGATGGCTCGCAGGTCGCTCGCGCTAAAGCCGTAGTCGGTCAGGCCCTTGACGTGATCCGTGCTCGTCCGGAACGGGAAGTCCGTTCCGAACATCACCTGCGAGAGCGGCACGAGCTTCAGCAGCGACGACAGAGCCATCGGATGCGCCGCCTGCGCGACGTCGTAATTGAACTTCCGGAGCTCGTACGTCACGCCGTTCGGCACCCGGGCTTCGAGGTTCTTGTTCTGGAGCGGTAGCCGGGTGAAGCGCTCGGTCAGAAACGGCATCGTGCCGCCGGCGTGGGAGAAGATCCAGCGGATGTCGGGGAAGCGCGCGGCGGTGCCGCTGAAGACCACGCTCGCGATGGTCCGCGTGGTGTCGGTGCCGTACTCGATGACCGCCGGAGGAATGTCGGGAACCAGGTTGCGGCAGCAGTTGGCCGCGATCGGGTGCGTGTACGCCACGGCCTTCCGCCGGTTCAGCTCCTCCATCACGGGGGTGAAGGCCGGGTCACCGAGCCACTTGTCCCCGTAGCTCGTGAAGAACCCGACGCCGTCCGCCTTGAGGGTGTCCAGGGAATAGGCGATCTCGGCGAGCGTGCCCTCGACGTCGGGCATCGGCACCGCGGCGAACGACCCGAACCGGCCGGGGTAGTCGCGGCCGAGCCGGGCGCCGTACTCGTTGCACTCGCGCGCGAGGCGTCGTGCCGTGGCGGCGTCGACGAACGCGACGCCGGGTGTCGTGATCGAGGCGATGGCGGTGGCCACACCGGCCCGGTCCATGTCCTCGAGCGACCTGGCCGGCGTCCACTCGATGACGGGACGCTGCTCGACCCGCTTGTCGACCAGCGCTGCGACGTACGTCGGCGGCCCGAAGTGATGGTGAACGTCGATCCGATGCGGCGCCGCTGCGCTGGCGGCGGGCACCGGTGACGCCGACCGGCAACCCTGGAGCAGCGCGCTGGCGCCGAGCGTGGTGAGTCCGGCGATGAACGTGCGTCGGCGGTTCGTGGCCTCGATGCTCATCAGTGTCGCTCCGTGGTCGGGTGGTTCACTCCGGAGAACGTCGCCAGTCGCTTGGCCAGTGGCGTGTTGCGGCTGCGGCCCACGCGCAGCTCGCCGTCGATGATCACCGCCGAGATGCCGGGGATGTCGCCGCGCGCGATCGCCCCCAGCGCATCGGCGGCCGCGGAGGCGACCGGAGCGTCGCAGACGACGAGGTCGGCCGGCTCGCCGACGGCGATCGTGCCCGTCGTCAGCCGGAAGGCGCTCCGGTTGTTGCCGGTGGCGAGCG
>MNEG01000003.1 GCA_001917585.1 Candidatus Rokubacteria bacterium 13_1_40CM_68_15 | reverse complement strand
TGGCCAACGGAGCGTTCGAGCATCGTCTTCATCACTGGCCTAGGGGCGTTCTTTCCCATCGTCCTGAACACGATTCACGGCGTGGAAGCCATCGACCGCGGACTCGTTCGCGCGGCCATGAGTCTCGGCGCCGGCCGGGCCTCGATCTTCCGGGAGGTCGTCATTCCTGGCGCGCTACCCAACATCGTCACCGGCCTCTCGGTGGGCATGGGCGTGTCCTGGATCTGTCTCATCTCGGCGGAGATGATCTCGGGCCAGTACGGCGTCGGCTACTTCACGTGGGTCGCCTACGGCATCGTCAAGTACTCCTCGATCGTCGTCGGCATGTTGACCATCGGCATACTCGGGATGATCTCGAGCGCGCTCATCCGCCTCGCCGGTGGGTGGCTGATGCCGTGGCGGCCGCGCAGCGCCAAGGAGGAGGCGTGATCGACGCCGCCGCCATCGGCCGCATCGACCTCGAGGACGTGCGCATCGCGTTCGGCGGCAACGGCCACACCGTGGAAGCCGTCCAGAGCTTCAGCCTGACCACGCGGCCCGGCGAGTTCGTGGCGCTGCTCGGGCCGTCGGGCTGTGGCAAGTCGACCGTCCTCAACGCGGTGGCCGGGTTCGTGCGTCCATCTGATGGACGCGTCCTGGTCGACGGCGAGCCGGTGGCCCGCCCCGGCGCCGACCGCGGGATGGTGTTCCAGCAGCACTCCCTCTTTCCGTGGAAGACCGTCGTGGAGAACGTCGAGTTCGGCCTCAAGATGCGTGGGGTGGGGCGGACGGAGCGCAACTCTGCCGCGCGGACGTACTTGCATCTCATGGGTCTCGGCGGCTTCGAGAACGCCTATCCGGCCCAGCTCTCCGGCGGCATGCAGCAGCGCGTCGGCATCGCCCGCGTCCTGGTGAACCGGCCGCGCGTCATGCTGATGGACGAGCCGTTCGCGGCTCTCGACGCGCAGACCAGGCTGACGATGCAAGAGCTGCTGCTCGCCGTGTGGCAGGAGGTACGCACGACCGTCCTCTTCGTCACCCACGACATCGACGAAGCGCTCTTTCTCTCCGACCGGGTGGCGGTGATGACCGCCCGTCCCGGCCGCCTGCGCGATATCGTCGACGTGCCGTTGTCGCGCCCGCGGGCCCCCGAGATCACGACGGCGCCCGAGTTCATGCGCCTGAAGGCGCACATCTTCGCCCAGGTCCGCGCGGAGGCGCTTCGATGAACGCCGCGGTGGCTGTCGCGCGCCGGCGCTGGCGACGGATCGTCGTCTGCGTCGTCGCGGTGTTCTTCGTCTATCAGACGGTGATCGGCACGCTCCTCGTCCTGGGACTCGGCGGTCGTCCCAACTTCGTGCGTGTGTATCCGGTGTGGGAGAACGCACGCCGCATCGTCGCCCTCACGCCAGCGGCTTCGGACGTCATCGTCCTGCTGAGCCGCGAGCCGATCGTCGAGTACGGACGGCTGCATCCGCAGTTCGGCGCTGCCGTGTGGAGCTTCGAGCTCACGTGGTCGAGCCTGCTCTTCTACGTGTCGTTCTCGGCGCTCCTCGGAATCGCGCTCGCGCTACACGGTGGCGCCGCCGGCTGGAGCGGTCTCGGATCGCTCGGCGGAGCGGGGCTGGTTGGCCTCCTGGGCGCGAGCGTGTCGTCACTCACTCACTGCGGGCTCGGGTCGTTCGGGATCCTCCTGTCGATCGCCGGCATCTCGAGCGCGACGATTCAGTGGTTCGGGCGTCTGGAGTCCGTGCTGATCCCGGCCGGGTACCTCCTGCTCGTCGCGGCCATCGTCGGCCGGGTGCGGGTGGCGGGCCGCATCAGGGAAGCGTGATGCGGCGCCTGGCGCTGCTCGCCGCGCCGGCGATGCTGGTGTCGGCGTGCACGGCGGCCGCGCCGGTTTTGCCGACATTCACGCTGACGAACCAGTCCGGCCAGCTCGTCCGCACCGCCGACCTCCGCGGGACGGCGGCGGTCGTCAACTTCATCTTCACGACCTGCGGCGACGTCTGCCCGCTCGTCACCGCCCAGCTCGTTCGCGTTCAGGCTCGCCTCTTCAACGAAGGCCTCGGGGCTCGCGTGAGGTTCGTCTCGATCACCGTCGATCCCGCCATCGATACGCCGCCGACGCTCCAGCGCTACGCCGCCGTCTACGGCGCCAACCTCGCAACGTGGCATTTCCTGACAGGGCCCGCCTCCGACATCGACCGGTTGACGCGCGAGGTCGGTGTCCTCACCGGAACGGCCGGCCGGATCGGTCACACGAACCTGCTGCTCTTCGTCGACACCCAGGGACGGATTGCGGCGCGTGAAACTTCGGTGGAGCTCGATCCGGAGTTCGTGCTGCCGAAGATTCGCCGACTGCTCGGCTGACCGCGTCCTGCCGCCGGGCCGGATGCTTCTGTTATCATCGGCTGCCCCGGTCCGGGGCGACCCCAGGGATCCCGGCCCATCGGAGGACGAGACGCGTGCGCTACGGATTCGTGATCGATCAGCGCAAGTGCATCGGCTGTCACGCCTGCACGGTGGCGTGCAAGGAGGAGAACCAGGTTCCGCTGGGTGCGTTCCGGACGTGGGTGAAGTACGTGGAGCGAGGGACGTTCCCGAACACGCGGCGGTACTTCTCGGTCCTCCGATGTAATCACTGCGACGACGCACCGTGCGTCACGATCTGTCCGACCGTCGCGCTCTACCGAAGGCTGGACGGCGTCGTGGACTTTGACGGCGAGCGCTGCATCGGCTGCAAGTCGTGCATGCAGGCCTGTCCCTATGACGCCCTCTACATCGATCCCGCCACCCAGACCGCCGCCAAGTGCAACTATTGCGCTCATCGTCTCGAGGTCGGTCTCGAGCCCGCGTGCGTGATCGTCTGCCCCGAGCGCGCGATCATCGCCGGCGATCTCGACGATCCGCGCAGCGGCATTGCGAAGCTCGTGGCCACCGAGCAAGTGCAGGTCCGCAAGCCCGAGCAGGGGACGCGCCCGAAGGTCTTCTACCTCGGCGGCGACGCGGCGGCGCTGACGCCGTCACTCCAGGCGCCGGCCGCGACCTACATGTGGGCCCAGAGGCCGGCCGACGAGGTCTCGCTCGTCAAGATGCTGGGGAGTCTGGGCGCGTCGTCGGCGCACGGTGATGGCGCGCTCGCGCGGCCCGTGTACGACGTGCCCCACCTGGTACGTCCGTGGGGCTGGAAGGTCTCAGCCTACCTGTGGACAAAGTCGATCGCGGCCGGGGTGCTGCTCGTCGCCGCGCTCGGCGTCTTTCTCCAGCTCGCGGGCGGTGGCTGGCTCAGCGGCACCGTCGCGCCCCTGCTCGCCCTCGCGTTCCTGGCCATCACGACGAGTTTACTGGTCTTCGATCTCAAGCGGCCCGAGCGCTTTCTGTTCATCCTGCTCAAGCCGAATCCGCGCTCGTGGCTGGTGTGGGGCGGCGTCATCCTGCTCGCCTATGGCGTCGTCGCGGCGGCGTGGCTCGTCGCCGCGCGAGGCGGGGACGTCGGCGCATTACGCGTCCTGGCGCTGCCGGCCGTGCTTCTCGCCGCGGCCGCGGCCGGCTACAGCGCTTTTCTCTTCGGCCAGGCCGAGGGCCGCGACTTCTGGCAGAGCCCGCTCGTCCTGCCGCAGCTGCTCGTCTCCGCCGTCGTTGCGGGCACGGCGACGCTGCTCCTCGTCGAGGCCGTCGGCCGTCGCGATCCCGCGGCGCTGGCCGGGCTGAGCGTCTGGCTCGTCCTCGGAGTGCTCGCGCACGGCGTGGCGTTGCTGATCGAGCTCTTTGCCTATCATCCGAGCCTCGACGCCGCGAGCGCAGCCCGGCTCATCACGCGCGGCCACTACCGCGTCAGATTCTGGGCAGGCGTGATGGTGATGGGGACGATCGTGCCGGTCGCGTTGATCACCGGCTTCGCATGGACGGGGTCGCCGATAGGCGTTCCCCGGTCGACGGATATCGGCCTGCTGCTGGCGGCCGTGCTCGCGTTGGCTGGGCTGTGGCTCTGGGAGGATCTGTGGGTCAGAGCCGGCCAGTCCATACCTCTGAGCTGATGCGAGGCCGATACACGTCGCCGCACGTCGTTCTCGGCCGTCGCCGATCCTCACGTACACACCACGTACGCTGCGGTCGGCTCCGGCCTCGGGCCTCGTGCGGCTCGTGTCTCAGCCTCGCAGAAAGCACGGCATCGAGGAGACGATGAAGCGACCGATCGCCGAGCCCTTGCATCCCACGGCGCGCGAGCTGCCCGCCCCCGACGGCCTGGCCAGCTATCCGCCGCCGGAGCGCTGGGAGGATTGGGAAGAGTACGACGCTGTCGCCTGGCCTCGGAAGGTCAAGCGCCGCTACCGCCTGATCCCGACCATCTGCTTCAACTGCGAAGCCGCGTGCGGGCTGCTCGCCTACGTCGACAAGACGACGGGCCGCATCCAGAAGTTCGAGGGCAATCCCGTTCATCCCGGCAGTCGTGGCCGCAACTGCGCCAAGGGCCCCGCCACGCTGAACCAGATCGAGGACCCCGAACGCATCCGCTACCCCATGCGGCGCAAGGGCAAGCGCGCCGGCGGGCAGTGGGAGCGCGTCACGTGGGACGAGGCGCTCGATGACATCGCGGGCCGGATCCGCAAGGCCCTGGTGGAGGGGCGGCCGCAGGAAGTGATGTACCACCTCGGCCGGCCGGGCCACGAGTTGATCTATCTGCAGAGGGTCTTTCATGCGTGGGGAATCGACGGCCACAACAGCCACACCAACGTCTGCTCGGCGAGCGCCCGGGCCGGCTACGCGTTCTGGATGGGCATGGACCGGCCATCACCGGATCACGCCAACGCCCGCTTCCTTCTCCTGCTCTCCTCGCATCTCGAGACCGGCCACTACTTCAACCCGCACGCCCAGCGGATCGTCGAAGCCAAGATGCGGGGCGCCAAGGTCTGCGTCCTCGACACGCGACTGTCGAACACCGCGTCGATGGCCGACTGGTGGATGTCGCCCTGGCCCGGCTCGGAGGCGGCGGTGCTGCTGGCGATCGCGCGCATTCTCGTCGTCGAGCGTCGCTATCACCGCGAGTTCGTGCGGCGCTGGGTGAACTGGGAAGAGTATCTGCGCGAGGAGCGCCGCGACCTGCCGCCGACGTTCGACGCGTTCGAGCGGGCGCTCCAAGAGCTCTACGCCGCCTACACGCCGGAATTCGCCGAGCGCGAGAGCGGCGTGCCCGCGGCGACGATCGTCGAGGTGGCACGGGAGATCGCGCGCGCCGGCACCGCGCTCGCCACCCACGTCTGGCGCAACACCGCCGCCGGCAATCTCGGCGGCTGGCAGGTGGCGCGTGCGCTCGAGCTGCTCGTCGTGCTGATGGGCGCCGTCGGCACCCCGGGCGGAACGGCGCCCAACGCATACAACAAGGTGATCCCGGCGCCGCCGATGCTTCCACCGCCTGGCAAGGTGTGGAGCGAGCTGCTGATGCCGCGCGAGTATCCGCTGGCCTTCTTCGAGATGAGCTTCCTGCTCCCCCACTTCCTCCGCGAAGGGCGGGGCAAGCTCGCGATGTACTTCACGCGGGTCTACAACCCCGTGTGGACCAATCCCGACGGCATGTCGTGGATCGAGATGCTGACGGACGAGAGCAAGGTCGAATGCCACGCCTGTCTGACTCCGGTGTGGAGTGAGACGGCGTGGTTCGCGGACTACATCTTGCCGATGGGCCACGGCTCCGAGCGCCACGACCTGATGTCGCAGGAGACTCACGCCGCCCGCTGGATCGGCTTTCGCCAGCCAGTGCTGCGGGTGGCCATGGAGCGCGAAGGACGGGCGTTCGAGTGGACGTGGCAGGCCCACGAGGCGGCGGGCATCGGGCAGGTGTGGGAAGAGGACGAGTTCTGGATCGAGCTCTCCTGGCGCATCGATCCCGACGGCGCGCTGGGCATCAGGAAGTACTTCGAGTCGCCGTATCACCCCGGTCAGAAGCTGCGCATCGAGGAGTTCTATCGCTGGATCTTCGAGAACTCGGTGCCGGGCCTGCCCGCGGCGGCGGCCAGGGAAGGCCTGACGCCACTCGAGTACATGCGGAAGTACGGCGCCTTCCTCGTCGAGGACAACGTCTACGAGACCCACGAGAAGACGGTCAGCGCCGATGGCGCCAGCGTGGATCCGGTGACAAGGGTGGTGACGAAAGGCGGCCAGGCCGTCGGTGTGGAGATCGATGGCGTCGTCCGCGTGGGTTTTCCCACGCCGTCGCGCCGGCTCGAGTTCTTCTCCGGCACGCTCAAGGAGTGGCGCTGGCCGGAGCAGGCGGTGCCCGGCTACGCGAAGAGCCACGTCCACCCGTCGGAGATCGACCGCGCGCGCGGCGAAATGGTCCTGCTGCCGACGTTCCGCCTGCCCACGTTGATTCACACCCGCTCGGGCAACTCGAAGTGGCTCAACGAGATCTCGCACAGCAATCCGCTCTGGATCAATCCCGAGGACGCCCGACGGCTCAACGTGACCACGGGCGATCTGCTTCGCGTGGAGACCGCCATCGGGTACTTCGTCGATCGGGCGTGGGTGACCGAGGCGCTGCGGCCGGGCATCGTCGCCTGCTCGCATCACATCGGCCGCTGGCGGTTACGGGAAGACGAGGGCGGCGAGCGCTGGTCCACCGCGCTGGTGAGTCTCGAGCAGGTCGCGCGCGGTCAGTGGCGGATGCGGCAGGTTCACGGCGTCCGGCCGTTCGCCAGCGCCGATCCCGACTCGAGCCGAATCTGGTGGAATGACGCCGGCGTCAACCAGAACCTGACGTTCCCGGTCCAGCCCGATCCCGTCTCGGGCCAGCACTGCTGGCACCAGAAGGTGCGCGTGACGAGGGCCGGGCCCGACGATCGCTACGGCGACATCTTCGTCGACACCGACAAGTCGCACGAGATGTACCGGCGCTGGCTGGCGCTGGCGCGTCCGGCGCCCGGTCCCGGCAACCTGCGACGGCCGCTCTGGCTGCCGAGAGCTTTCAAGCCCGCGACCACGGCGTATATAATTCCTGAGCGATGAAGGATCATCCGATCGACCGCCGCCGGGCGCTGGCGACGCTGGGCGCCCTTGGGCTCGGCGCCAGCGGCCTCACGCTGTCGCGGCCGCGGCGGGCGCACGCGCAGACCCTCGGTCAGCACGAGACGGTCGACGAGGCCCTCAAGCGTCTCTTCGGCGCCCGCCCGCTGAAGGACGGCGGCGGCATCGTCAAGCTCGACCTGCCGCTCATCGCCGAGAACGGCGCGGTGGTGCCGGTCTCGGTGGACGTGACGTCGCCGATGACACCGGCCAACTACGTGAAGACGATCTATGTCGTCGCCGACAAGAACCGGATCCCGGTCGTCTTTCGGACGACGCTGGGACCCGAAGCCGGCCAGGCGGCGATCGGCGCCACCATCCGGCTCGGTGAGACCGGCGACGTGCGCGCGATCGTCGAGCAGAGCGACGGAACGCTGCTCGCGGTGAAGCGCGAAGTGAAGGTGACCGTCGGCGGGTGCGGAGGCTGACGTGTCGGACATCGGCAAGGTCCGCGTGCGCCTGCCCTCCTCGATCAAGCCGGGTGATGTCGTTCGCGTGCGCAGCCTGGTCATCCATCCCATGGAGCGGATCGAGCGCGACAGCAAGGGCCGGATCGTCGACAAGAAGTACCTCTACATCAACCGGGTCGTCGCCACGTACCTCGGCAAGACCGTGGCCGCCTTCGACACGACCCAGAGCGTGAGCGAGAACCCCACGTTCGTATTCTCGTTTCGCGCGACGGATCCCGGGACTCTGACCATCGCGTTCCACGACACCCACGGCGGCAAGTACGAGGGGACGGCCGACGTCAAGTTCGTCTGAGCCGGTGCGTCGGCTCGTCGTTCTCGTCCTGATCCTCGCCGGGTGCGCCACCGTCGCCGACGGTCCCGATTACTCGGCGCTGCCGCGCTGGCCGAGCCACGCGATTCCCCAAGCGCGCGGCGACGTGCGCGCGCTGCCCGACGGCCGACGCCAGGCCGTTCGGTACGAGGGCTGGACGACGCAGGACTTCGGCCGCTTCCGCACCTACGCCTACGACGACACGCGGCCCGAGATCCCGGTGTCGCGAGCATTGCCACCGGCCGGCCTGGCCGGCGACGCGCGGAAGGGGCGCGCGCTGTTCCTGTCGCGCGAGAAGGCCCCGTGCACCGGTTGCCATCTGGTGCCTGGCGCCGACGTGTGGCCGGCGGGGAGCGTGGGTCCGGATCTCTCGGCCATCGGCGATCGGCGCTTGCCCGACGCCTACCTCTACCAGCAGATCTGGGATCCGCGCGTGACGTTTCCCAACACCACGATGCCTCCGTGGGGCGCCTCGCGCGCCTTCACGGCGGAAGAGATCGTCCACCTCGTCGCGTACCTGCAAACGCTCAAGGGTCCGTTGCCGCCCGAGCCGGATGCCGAGCGCAACCCGTTCACGCGGCGCCGGCCCACCGGATTCGGCGACAACCTCGATCCGACCAACAACCCCGCCGTGGTGATCGCCGAGGACGCCGAGAAGTTGTGGAACGCACCGGGGCCGAACGGACGTGCCTGCGCCAACTGTCACGACGGGGGCGTCACGCGCGCGATGCGGGGCGTGGCCGCCCACTATCCGAAGCTCGTCGCGGCGTACGGTCGCGTGATGAGCATCGAGGACTTCCTGACCGTCCACGGCCCGGAGCGGACCGGTCGGCCGCTCCTGGCCGAGAGTGCCGAGAACGTCGACCTCACGATGCTGATCAAGATGGCGTCGAACGGGATGCCGGTGCAGGTCGACGTGACGAGCGCCGAGGCGCGCGCAGCGCTCGCCCGGGGCAAGGCCTCGTTCTACCGGCGCATCGGCGAGCGCAATCACTCGTGCGCCGACTGCCACACGCCCGAGCGGGGCGCCAACAAGTTCCTGGGTGGGCGGATGCTCGCCGACGTGACCGAGGGGCTCACGCGCCACTTCCCGACGTGGCGCACGAGTCAGGGCGCCGCCTGGGACATGCGGCGGCGCTTTCAGTGGTGTATGACGCCGCTCGGCGCCAACATGCTGGCCGCCGACGCCATCGAGTACGCCGAGCTGGAGCTATACCTGACGTCGTTCGACAACGGGAAGCCGATCTCGGCGCCGGGAATCAGGCACTGAGGGCGGGCAGTGGACGTGACGTCGCGGCTCGCATCACGCGGTCGAGCTATCGCCGACCGTGATCGCGGCGGGGCACGGGCGTGGCCCGGGGGAGTCCGAGGGGGGCGTAGCCCCCTTCGCCCGAAAGACCCGGGTGCCCGTGCCCGGTAAATAATGGAAGTCACGCGGCGCGACCTGCTCAAGCTCCTGGCCGTTGCGGGGGGCGCCGGGATCTCGCCCCGCGCGCTCGCGGCCGACGATGGCGGCCGGCACCTGCTGGAGTTCCAGGCGCTCGGCAACGTCACGCTCCTCCACATGACGGATCCACACGCCTCGCTGCTCCCCGTCTTCTACCGCGAGCCCGACACACTGATCGGCATCGGCGCCGAGCGGAACTATCCGCCGTTCGTGACCGGCGAGGCGGCGCTGCGCGCCTGGCGATTGGCGCCGGGAACCCCGGAGGCCTACGCCTACACGCACCTCGATTTCGCGGAGCTCGCGGCGCGCTACGGACGACTCGGCGGTTATGCGCACCTGGCGACGCTGGTGCGGCGCATTCGCGACGAGCGGCCGGGACGGACGCTCCTGCTCGACGGCGGCGACACCCTCCAGGGCTCGGCGACCGCGCTGTGGAGCCGCGGCGAGGACATGGTGCGGGCGATGAACCTCCTCGGCGTGGAGGCGGTCACGGCGCACTGGGAGTTCATGTACGGGGTCGAGCGGGTGCGCGAGCTGTTCGGCGACGCCGAGCACCGCGGGCTCTTCACCGGAGACTTCCTTGCCCACAACGTCTCGGAGGCAGGCTTCGGCGATCGGATCTTCAAGCCGTACACGGTGCGCGCGGTCGGCGGCGTGAACGTGGCCGTCATCGGCCAGGCGTTTCCCTACACGGTCGTGGCCCATCCCAGGCGGCTCGTCGGCGACCTCGCCTTCGGCATCCGTGAGGACCAGGTGCAGGCGCTCGTGGACGAGGCGCGCGATCGCGGCAAGGCCGATGTCGTCGTGCTGCTGTCGCACAACGGCATCTCGGTCGATCTCAAGCTCGCCGCGCGAGTGACCGGGCTCGACGTGATCCTCGGCGGCCACACCCACGACGCGCTGGTCGAGCCCATCCGTGTCAGACACACGCTCGTCGTGAACTCGGGGTCCCACGGGAAGTTCCTCAGCCGCCTCGATCTCGACGTGAGGAGCGGGCGAATCGTCGCGTCGCGCTATCGTCTCATTCCGGTGCTGGCACGGCTGCTGCCCGAAGATCCCGCCATGGCGCGGCTGATCCGCGAGGTGCGCAGCCCTCACGACGCGAAGCTGACCGAGCGACTGGCGGTCTCGGAGTCGCTGCTCTATCGCCGCGGCAACTTCAACGGACCGTTCGACGAGGTCATCCTCGATGCGCTCCTCAAGCGCGCCGACGCCGAGATCGCCTTCTCGCCGGGTTTCCGCTGGGGCCTCACCATCCTGCCCGGGCAGGCGATCACGCTCGAGGACGTCTACGGCCACACCGCGCTGACGTACGCCAATACCTGGACGCGCGAGATGAAGGGCGCCGACGTGCACCGCGTGATGGAAGACGTCGCCGACAATCTGTTCCATCCCGATCCGTACTACCGGCAGGGCGGCGACATGGTGCGCCTGGGCGGTGTCAGCTACACGATCGATCCCGCCAAGCCGGTGGGCCGGCGCATCACCGACGTCCGCGTCGGCGGTCGGCCGCTCGACCCCGCCCATCGGTACAAGGCGACCGGCTGGGCGAGCCTCGGCGAGGCGAGCGGGCCGCCGGCGTGGGACGTCGTGGCCGCGCACCTGCGCAGCGTCGGCCACCTCCGTCTCGACCCGCGCCCGCGCGTCCGCGTCGTCTAGAATGGCGGCCTGAGATCACCGCCAGCACGCGTACGCGGAACGTGACCCACTCGAGGAGGATCTGATGATCGTCGCCCTGATCGCCGCCATCCTGGCTTCCGTCGTTCCCGTCGAGGCCGCGCACCTCGCCGAGCAGCCGAAGAAGCACACGGTCGTCTATCACCTCAACGAGCCGAGCGTCGACAAGGCGCGCTTCGTCCTCGGCAACATCCAGAACCACATCGACGGCGTCGGCGGCATGAAGAACGTCGAGGCCATCGAGCTCGTGGTCCACGGCCCCGCGCTGCGCAATTTCATCACTCGCGACATGAACCCGGACATCAAGCGCGCCCTCGACGAGCTGAAGGGCGAGGGTGTCGCCTTCGGCGCCTGCGGCAACACGATGAAGGCGTTCAACATCACGCTCGAGCAGCTGCCGGCCGGCACCAGGGCGCTGCCCCAGGGCGGCGTCGTGCGCGTGATGGAGCTCGTGGAACAAGGCTACGTCTACATCCGTCCCTGAGCGGTGGATGAGCTCGACCTCGATCTCCTGATCCTCGGCGCCGGCGGCGCCGGCCTCTGCGCAGCCCTGCACGCCGCGGATGCCTCGCCGCGCCTGCGCATCGGCGTCGTCGTCAAGGGCCTGCTCGGGCGCGCCGGATGCACGCGCATGGTCCAGGGCGGCTACAACGCGGTGCTCACTGCGCCCGATTCGCTCGAGGCGCATCTGCTCGACACCCTCAAGGGCGGCGGCTTCATCAACGACCAGGAGCTGGTGTGGACGCTCGTCACCGAAGCGCCCGGCCGGCTCCTCGAGCTCGAGTCGCGCTACGGGTGCCTCTTCGATCGCGCGGCCGACGGTCACATTCACCAGAAGCCGTTCGCCGGTCAGACCCACGACCGCACGGTTCACAAGGGTGATCTGACCGGGATCGAGATCATGAATCGCCTGACCGAACAGGTCGCGGCGCGGGCGAACGTGACGGCGTTCGAGGAGTGCCGCGCCGTGGAGCTGGCGCTCGATCCGGACGGCCGCTGCGCCGGCGCCCTCGTTCTCGACCAGCGCTCCGGAAAGTTCCTCGTTCTTCGCGCCCGGGCCACGCTGCTCGCGATGGGCGGCGGGCCGACGATGTATCGCATCTTCGCCTGCTCGGCCGACAAGGCGGCCGACGGCATCGCGCTCGCCTGGCGCGCCGGGCTGGCCCTCCGGGACATGGAGATGATCCAGTTCCATCCCACCGGTCTCGTCATTCCCGGGTCGCTCATGACGGGCGCGCTCCTGGAGGAAGGGCTGCGCGGCGCCGGTGGCCAGCTCAAGAACGGCCTCGACGAGCGCTTCATGGCCCGTTACGACCCCTCGCGCATGGAGCGTTCAACGCGAGATCTCGTCGCTCGCGCCTCCTTTCTCGAGATCCAGGCGGGCCGAGGGACGCCCAACGGCGGCGTGTGGATCGACGTCTCGCACCTCGGCGCCGACGTGGTCGAGCGCAACTTCAAGGGGATGGTGCGACGCTGCCGCGACTTCGGTCGCGACCTCGCGCGAGGCCCGGTCGAGGTGGGACCGACCGCCCACTTCATGATGGGGGGTGTCGTCGTCGATCCCACCTGCCACACCGGCGTCGAGGGCCTCTTCGCCGCCGGTGAGGACAGCGGCGGCGTGCACGGCGCCAACCGACTCGGCGGCAACGGCGTGGCCGAGTCGACCGTGTTCGGCGGCATCGCCGGCGACGTGATGGCCGACTATGTCGTCGGCGCCCCCGAGCGACGTCAGGACGCCGGCGGTCTACATCAGAGCGTGCAGGATGCCCGGGCGCCACTCGGACGCTCGGGCGGCGATCTCTACGCGCTGCAGCGGCGGCTGCGCGACGTGATGTGGGAGCACGCCGGTCTCGTTCGCGACGCCGGCGGACTCACGGCCGCCCAGGCGGCGGTCGAGGAGATCGAGCAGAGGCTCGACACCGCGGCCGTTCCCGGCGGACCAGCGCTGAATCTCGCCTGGCAAGACTGGCTCAACGTCCGCAGCCAGCTCACGGCCGCGCGTCTCATCATCGCCAGCGCCGAGGCGCGTAAGGAGAGCCGCGGCGCTCACTGGCGGGACGACTTTCCGGCAGCTGGTCGCGAGCCCCTCTATTCAGTCCGTGTCCGGCGGCGCGACGACGATCTGCTGATCTGGCGCGAGCCCGTCGCGCTCACCCGGGCGCGGCCCGCGACTTCCGAAGCGGCCCCGGAGGCCGTCGAGATCGGCGACTGAGACAGGAAACCTCCCGGGGCTTTCCCCTATCCATATATATTGTCGGGCGGCAGGGAGGTGACCCATGCGGCGATGGATTTCGTCTTCGCTCCTCGCGGGTGTGGTTCTCATCTCGGCCGTCGGCTGCCAGAGCACGATGTCAGTCGAGGAAGCCAAAAAGGTCACGGCCTCGTTTCAGGGCGGCGCGTTCGTGCCGCCGCCGCGGACGATCACCGACATCACGGCGATCCTCGACCAGCAGAAGCGCGACGACCCGCAGGGCGTGGCCAAGGCCAGGGCGCTGGCCGACGAGAAGCCACCCCAAACCACCAACGCCGCGACGCTGGCCGAGTTTTATTTCAAGCGTGGCCTCGCCGCGCGCGACATCGGACGGACGAGGCAGGAGATCGCCGATCTCAGCGCCGCTGTCGACTGGTCGCGGAAGGCGTCGGGGCAGGGTGGAGCCGAGTTCCAGGACATCCTGTGGGAGCGGGCCGTGGCCGAGATTTTCGGAGGGAGCTGGAGCAACGCCATTGCCGATCTTCAGGAGGGGATCACGGCGACGCCCCGTGACCGTCGGGGCAATCTCATCCGCACGAACGCCATGCTCGCTCGTCTGTACAGCCAGGCCGGCAATCTCGAGGCCGCCGAGGAGGCGGCTCGACGACTCGCAGCGCTGCTCGATGAGTCACGTCAGTGGCAGAACATCCGGCCGGAGTGGCGAGCGTCCTGGAACGCCAATGCCGCCGACGTGCGCGCCCGTCTGGCCGAGGCACGGGGCCGACTCGACGAGGCGGAGACGTTCTACCGCCAATCCATCGATTACTTGACTGCGGATCCGGTCGCCAGCAAATACCCGGCGGTCGATAACTTCCGCGGGCGACTCGCACTCCTCCTCGTACGCCAGGGACGGATGCTGGAAGGGGAGAAGGAGGCGCGCGCGGCGCTCCTCAACGCCCTGGCTCGTCGTGGCCGCTACTCGGTTCAGGCCGCTGGCAACGTCCGGATGCTTGCCGGCGTCATCCTGGAACAAGGACGCTACAAGGAGGCTGAAACGCTGGCCCGTGCGGCCATCGAGATCTACGAGAAGGTCGGCGCCGGCGATGATTCCCTGGCGCTGGCGTTTTCGCGCAGTCAGCTCGGGAACACGCTGGTGGGCCAGGGCCGTTGGGCCGAGGCCGTCGCAGTCTACGATGCGGCCCGGATCGCTCTCGCCTCCAGCGAGGCCTACGCCGCCTACGTCGGCAACAACCTGGGCTATGGTGTCGCGCTCCTGCGCACGGGGCGGCCCGATCAGGCGATCAAAATCTTCAGCGCGGCGCTCGAGCGGAACCAGCGGCTGCTCGGCGACAAGGACCGCAGTACAGCCACGGCTCGGGCGCTGAAGGCGATGGCCGAAGCCGCGCGCGGCGAGCAGGCGGTGGCGTTGCGGGAGTTCTCGGATGCCGTTCCCGTCCTGCTCGCGCGATCGGTGGACGCGGACGACGAAACGTCGAGCCGGCCCGCCCGCGATCAGCGGCTCGGCATGATCCTCGCCGCGTACATCGGTCTGCTCGCCGACGTTCGCGGCACGAGCCTCGAGCGTGATGCCGGCATCGACGCCGCCGCCGAGGCGTTCCGGCTGGCCGACGTCGCCCGGGGCCAGAGCGTGCAGCGCGCCCTCGACGCCGGCGCGGCGCGGGCGGCGGCAAAGACGCCGGCGCTGGCGGACCTGGTACGACGAGAGCAGGACGCGAAGAAGCAGGTCAGCGCGCTCCTCGGCGTCCTCGCGGAGGCGCTGAGCCAGCCCACCGACCGGCAGGACGCGAGGACCATCGCCGCTCTCCGCGAGCAGATCGATGCGCTCAAGCGCGCCCGGGTCAGCCTCCTCGAGCAGATCGACAAGGAGTTTCCGGCCTACGCTCAGCTCATCAATCCACCGCCGGCGACGGTGGAGCAGGCCCGCCGCGCGCTGCGGCCGGGCGAGTCGCTCATCGCGACGTTCGTGACTGCCGAGCGCACCTTCGTATGGGCAGTGCCGCAGGGCGGGCCGGTTGCGTTTGCCGCGGCCCCGCTGGCCGGGCGTGATCTGGCCACCGCCGTCGTGACACTCCGCAAAGCGCTCGAGCCCAACGCGCGGACCGCCGGTGACATCCCGGCCTTCGATCTCGCGCTCGCTCACCGGCTCTACGCCTCCTTGCTCGAGCCGATCGCGCTCGGCTGGCAAGACTCCGAGACGCTGCTCGTCGTTGCGCATGGCCCGCTCGGACATCTGCCCTTCGCCCTTCTACCGACGAAGGCCGTGGCGCTCGGCACGGACGAAGGGTTGCTGTTCGCCAACTACCGGAAGGTGGCCTGGCTCGCGCGGACACACGCAGTCGCCGTGCTGCCATCCGTGACGTCGCTCGCCACGCTGCGCGCCCTGCCCGCCGGGGATCCCGCGCGACGACCGTTCATCGGCTTTGGGGACCCGTGGTTCAGCCAGGCGCAGGCTCACCGGGCGGCGCGTCGCGAGACGACGGCGGTAGCGCTGGCCACCCGAGGCATGCCGATCGCGCTCCGCAGCTCGCCGAAGATGGAGGGTGCCGATTCGACGCAGCTCGCGATGCTGCCACGTCTGCCCGAGACCGCCGACGAGATCAAGAGCATCGCGCTCGCGATGCGGGCCGATCTCACGCGCGACGTCTTCGTCGGCCGCGATGCCAACGAGAAGAACGTGAAGACCGCGGACCTCTCCGGCTATCGGGTCCTGGCGTTCGCCACGCACGGCCTCGTTCCCGGTGAGCTCGACGGCCTCACCCAGCCGGCGCTCGCGCTCTCGGCCCCCGACGTCGCGAGCGTGGACGGCGACGGCCTCCTCACGATGGAGGAAATCCTCGGCCTCCGACTCAACGCCGATTGGGTCGTGCTGTCGGCGTGCAACACAGCGAGCGGCAGCGGCACGGGCTCGGAAGCGATCTCCGGTCTCGGCCGCGCGTTCTTCTACGCGGGCGCCCGCGCGTTGCTCGTGAGCAACTGGCCGGTGGAAACGACGTCTGCTCGCTCGCTGACCACCGAGCTCTTCCGGCGGCAGACCGCCGATTCTGCGCTGTCACGGGCTCAGGCCCTGCGCCAGACCATCACGTGGCTCATGGATGGCGAGGGCTACACGGACCCCCATACCAACAAACTTGCGTTCAGCTACGCTCACCCGATCTTCTGGGCGCCGTTCACCCTGGTCGGCGATGGCGGCCGTTGAGGTAGAGAAGGAGCCGGAGTATCCCCTCTTCACCTGAGAAGATCCTCCGTCGCGAGTGGACGACGGTCGAAGGCTGGCGCGCGACGCGGGCCGGGATGTGGGCGTGGCTCATCCAGCGGGCGGCCGCGGTCCTGCTGCTGATCGTGATCGCCGCGCATCTGGTGAATCCGTTCCGGCGCGGGGTGCAGGCGGCACTGCTCGCGCTCGCGCTGATTCACGCGCTGCTGGGGGTGCGGGCCCTGCTCCTGGATTTCGGTCTGCCGCTCCGCTGGCACCGCACGCTGTTCGCGGCGGCGCTGGCGCTCTCCGCGGTCCTGTTCGTCGTCGTGTGGTCGTGGCGCTGGTACTAGGCGGTCACGCGGGACGCGACTCCAGCTCCATCAGCACCCGCCCGTAGAAGTGCACCCCGACGAGGAGCTGGCCGGCCTTGAGGAACGCCGGCAGGAGCTTCTGGGCGAGGTTGATGACGTCGACGCGGGCGTCCGCCTTGTCCGCCAGCGCGGCTTCGAGGTCGGCGAGGATCTCCACCAGGTTGAAGTGCGGCGTCTCGAGCGCCTGGCAGTTGATGACGATGTGGGTCTTGCCCTTCCGCACCTCGGCCATCGCCCGCTCGCGATACTCGATGATCTCCGTCTCGTCGGGCAGGCCGCTCCAGGTGATGAGCCCCACGCGGTCCGCATTCGGAATCACGAACGGCCGCTTGGGACAGCGGTGGTGGTCCTTGCCCCTCACGGTGACGGCGGCATCCTTCTGCTCGCCGAAGGGACAGGGCCCCTGCATGGTGCAGTAGTACCCCGTGTGCAGCGGCGCCGCATACTCGCAACGGGCCAGCTGTTGCGCCAGCATCGCGCGCGCCCGCTCGGACTCTTGCCGCCGCTCGGTGACCTCGTGGCGGATGGCCCGGAGGAGCTGACTGGCCGACCCGCTCATGGTCAGGCACTTCACGTTGGACAGCCGACCGAGGAGCTGGCGCGCCGTGTTGAAGTCCTCATCGCGACAGAGCAGCAGCACCGTCCGACCCTCCAGCTCGCGCTTGCACGCGTCGAAGAAGTCGAGGACGGCCGGCTCGGCGGTGTCGACGAGCACGCACGACGGCGCCGCCGTTCTGAGCAGCGTCTTCACGCGCAACCAGTTCGACGGATCGGCTGACGTCACCTCGCCCAGGTACGGCACCACGTCCTTGAGCTTATCCTTCAGCGCCGACGGGAAGAGCAGGAAGGGCCCGAGCTCCGAGCCCAGCACCTTGTCGACCGAGGACAGAAGCTCCGGCATGCCCAGGGGCTTCGACAGGAAGCCGGCCACGCCCAGATTGGTCGCGGTCTGGAGCGCGTCGATCGACGGGTAGGCGGTGAGCACGAGGATCTTGAGCTCGGGCCGCACCCGCCGGAGCCGCTCGATGACGTCCAGGCCATTCTCACTGCCAAGCCGGAGGTCACAGATGGCGAGATCCGCGTGCAGCGCCTCGGCCACCGCGCCTTCACCGTTCGTGGCGTAGCGCACCTGATGGCCCTGCTCGGCAAGAAAGGCCTTCAGCGCCTCACAGATCGCTACCTCGTCGTCGACCAGCAGAATCTGCTTTGCCACACAGTCCTCCCTGAGCCGTCCGTACCAGAGGGAATCGGGCGCGATCGGGTGTTTCCGGACCCCCCGGGGTGCCCCGAGGGCTACCGCTGGTGGGCTGACGCCTCGCGACGCTTGAAGACGGCGAGCCAGACGTTGGTGCGAGGGGTATAGCCGGCGGCGGCGGCGTCCCACAGGTACAGCGTGAACCCGGGCGACAGGATGTCGATGACTCCGACGCGCTCGTAGTGGCGCCGCTGGTAGGCGTCGAACCACGTCAGCACGAACGGATCCGAGTTCTCCTTGACCAGCCAGGAGGCGGGCACGTTGACGTAGACGAGAAACGCCGGGCGCACGCGTTCGATCTGCCCGACCATCTCGCGCTGCATCCGGCCCGCGTAGGGCTGGGCCTCCATGAGCGGATACGTGTGCAGGTACCCCGTCGCCGCCCGCCTCCCGCTGTAGAAGTAGATCTCGGGGCTCGGAGCCCAGCACGGCGATCCGGTCTGCGGGCCCGGAGCGCTCGCGGATGTAGCGCGCGACTTCGAGCGCCTCGGGGAAGGGGTTCCCGCCGTAGAGCCGGCGCGCGACCATCGTCGGCGTGAGCTCGAAGAGATAGGTTCGCTCGGCCCAGAGCGTGTGGAGCCCGGCCACCGCGATGATCAGCGTCGTCGCCGCGCGGCCGGCCGTCGGCGACGCGACGGTCGCGACGCGGGCGGCGATCACGCTCGCCGCGGCGCCGGCCAGGAGCGCGACGGCGGGGGCGACGAGGACGAAATACGGCGGCCGGAAGTAGAAGCCGACGGCCGTGGCCAGGGCGGAAGTCACGGCGAAGGGGAGGAGAAAGCCGCGCCACCGGCGCGCCCGCTCGTCGACGAACAGCGCGACGACACCGGCGCCGGCCAGGATCCACAGCGGCCACGTGGGCGGGAACAGCTCCTCGAGGCGGCTCAGGAGAATGAGGGCGCCCGCGGACAGGGGGAGCGCCGATGCGTAGGCCAGCGCATACTGCACGGTCCAGAACCAGAACGTGCGATGAACACCGAGCGCGGCCATCGCGGCGACGAGGGCGATAGCCGGCGCCGTCGCGGCGGCGAGCAGCACGCCGGCCTGGCGCCACTGTCGCGCGAGCGCGAGGAACAGAACCGCGAAGGCGAGAAAGAAGACGCCGTGCTGCTTGACCAGCGTCGCGAGGCCCAGGCCCACACCGGCCAGCAGGAGGCGAGGCAGGCTGTCGCGCTCGAGCGCCGAGCGCAGAAGCAGCAGCGCACCCAGCGCGAGCGGCACGACGAAGTGCTCGGCATTGGCGGCCGAGCCCAGCACGGTCTCGCTGAGCGTGAGCAGCGCATAGGTCGCGGCCGCGGCGACGCCGGCGGTCGAATCCATCAGCCTTCGGCCGAGGACGAAGACCAGCGCGATGGACAGCGCGTTGGCGACGAGAAGCCCCAGGTGAATGGCGGTGTGCGTGCCGCCGAACAGCGTGAGGAGAATGCCGTAGACGGCGTAGATGCCGGGCATCTTCATGTTGTGCGCCTCGGCGAACGGCGGGACTCCGTCCAGCAGCAGGCGCGCGACGTAGGCGTACTCGCCCTCGTCACGATCGAGCGGGACGTCGAGGAGGGTCAGGCGAAGCGCGGCGGCACCCACCATGATGAGGGCGGTGAGGATCCACGCCATCCCGACGACATCATCGCACAGGCATCACCGCGGGCTCGCACTCCATCGGACACACGGCCGCGCCGTGTGCAATAGTTGGCCCATGACCGACACACCCATCTCCGCTCCCGACCGTCACGACCGTCGCCGCGTCGGTGTCCTCGACAGCGAGATGGCGTACGTCGACACCGGCCGGGGCCGTCCGGTCGTCTTCCTGCACGGCAATCCGACGTCGTCCTATCTCTGGCGGAACGTCATCCCGCACGTGCAGGGCGCCGCGCGCTGCCTGGCGCCGGATCTGATCGGCATGGGCCGATCCGGCAAGGCACCGGCCGGCGCGTACCGGTTCGTCGATCACGCGCGCTATCTGGATGCGTGGTTCGACGCGCTGGCGATCCGTGACGTCACGCTCGTCGTCCACGATTGGGGATCGGCACTCGGCTTCGCCTGGGCGCGTCGCCACCCCGACCGCGTGGCCGGCCTGATCTACATGGAGGCACTCGTGTGCCCGCTGACGTGGGACGCGTGGCCGGAGTCCGCGCGGAAGATCTTCCAGTTGATGCGATCGCCGGCCGGCGAGGAGCTGGTGCTGCAGAAGAACGTGTTCGTCGAGCGCATCCTGCCGGCCAGCATCATGCGCAAGCTGAGCGACGATGAGATGGACACGTACCGCGCGCCCTTCCGCGAGCCGGGCGAGTCGCGACGCCCGACGCTGACCTGGCCCCGGGAGATCCCGGTCAACGGCGAGCCGGCCGACGTCGTGCGGATCATCGACGACAACGCGTCGTGGCTGGCCAAGAGCTCCACGCCCAAGCTGTTCATCAACGCCGAGCCGGGGTCGATCCTCGTCGGTCCCCAGCGCCAGCTCTGTCGGAGCTGGCCCAATCAGCGCGAGGTGACCGTGCGCGGCCTGCACTTCATCCAGGAGGACTCGCCGGCCGACATCGGCCGCGCTGTCGTCGACTTCGTCGAGAAGCGTGCATGACGACGGTCGACTGGAGCTATCACCGCCCCGGGTGACAGACGTGCGCCAAGACGCAAGGGTTCCTTGCGAAGACCAGGATGACCGTGGCCGAGCAGGTGAACGCCAAGAAGGCCACGATGAAGGGCGCCGCCGCCCTGGCGCTGCTCTCGGGCGTCGACGAGCTGTACGCCACGAAGGGCCGGAAGGTGATCCACGTCGACCTGCGTCGGGACGCGCCCGATCGCGACACGCTGCGCGGTCTCCTCATCGGCCCCTCCGGCAACCTCCGTGCCCCGACGCTGCGCAAGGGGCGGACGCTGATCGTCGGCTTCGACGAGGCGACCTACCGGTCGGTGCTGCGATAGTCACCCTCCGCGTGTTCCGGTGGTCGCCGGGCGCTGACGAGCGCTGGCAGGAGTACGCGGTCGAGCCGGGCGCCGACACGACCGTGCTCGACGCGCTGGTAGACGTCCAGCGCGGGCAGGATCCGGGCCTCGCGTTCCGCTACGCCTGCCGGGTCGGCATGTGCGGATCGTGCGGCATGGTGGTCAACGGGCGCGAGCGATGGGCCTGTCGCACGCGCCTGTCCACGCTCGGGCGCGGCCGCATCACCGTGCGTCCGCTCTACCACTTTCCGGTGCTGCGCGATCTCGTGGTCGACATGGCGCCGTTCACGGCCAGGATGCGGGCCGTCGGCGCGGCCTTCGCGCCGAGCGATGGCGAACGCCGTTACGCGCGCATCGGCAGCGGCTCGGGCGAGCGGCAGGACATCGACGCCGCGATCGAGTGCATCGGCTGTGGACTTTGCGTCTCCGCGTGCACGATGGTCGCCCACAACTCTCGCTTCCCGGGCCCGGCCGCGCTGAACCGTGCGTTCACTCTGCAGCGCGACAGCCGGGACGCGGCACAGAGCGAGCGCTGGGGCGTATTGCTTTCTGACGACGCCCTGGCGCGCTGTCATGGGCAGGGCAACTGCACGGACGTCTGTCCGATGGGATTGGCGCCGACGCGGTCGATCATCCGTCTTCGCCAGATGGCCACCGCCCGCCTGCTGGGAGTGAGTCGTTCCGGGCAGCGTTCTGTCGCATTCTAGAGGAGCGCAACGGCTCCGCCGGGGCGCTCCGAAGGCTGGGGGGCTTTGGGGGGCCATCTCGGGGCCCCCCATTTTCATGGACTTTCGACGGTGGTTGGGGGCTGCCAGGCGACGACGAGAGGGCCGCGCTGCTGCTCTTGTGTTCGAATTCCGCGCCGATGCTCCGCGACGTTCGCGATGATGAGCACGGCCAGGACCGCCACCACGACGATCGCGCCCGAAATGATGAGGATGATCACGGTCGGCTCCAGGGCTTCGGCCTGGGCGGGCCGGACGAAGGTGACCAGCACGACGACGAGCATCACGACCGCGAGCAGCCGACGGAGCGTCACGATGGCGACCGGGCGAGGAGACCGTCGATAATCTCCTTGAACGCTGCGAACGGCTGGGCGCCGCGCAGCATGCGAACCACGCGCATTCGCTGATCGGGGGCGGGCACACCGACAAAGAAGCTCGGCGTCGAGTTGACTCCGGCCCGGATGCCATCGGCCAGGTCGCGGTGCACCCGCGCGGCGTACTTACCGCTCTCCAGGCACTGGCGGAAGGCAGCGACGTCGAGCCCGACGGCCTGAGCGTGAGCGGGCAGCTCTTCGCGGGCCAGGTCGGTCTGGTGGGTGAAGAGTCGCGTGTGCATGGGCCAGAACGCCCCGCGTTCCCCGGCGCAATGGGTCGCCTCGGCCGCCTTGAACGCGTCGGCGTGAATCTTCTCGAGCGGGAAGTCGCGAACCACGTACTTCACGCGACCGGTCTTGATGTACGCCTGCTCGATCTGGGGCACCGTCTCACGGACGTGCCGGGCACAGTAAGGTCACTGGTAGTCCGAGAACTCCACGATGACGACCTGGGCCTGCGCGCTGCCCAGAGACGGCGAGCCATCGATGGTCAGCAGCAGCGGCGGCGGTTCGATCGACCCGGCCGGAAACGTCGACAGCAACAGGAGAATCAGGGCGAGGACGAGGCGTCGCAACGTGAGCGGATGATGACACACGGTTCGCGTAGCCCGCAAGCTATAGTAGCGAGCGTGAGCTCGCTCGGCGTCCTCGGTGTCGATGTTCGTCGTGCCGGTCCGCCTCTCGTCGCGGCGTACGCCGAGCTCACCTTACCTTGACGACTAACGCCGCGTCGCGTTAGAGTTATTTGCATTCAATCGCCTCCCTAGCCCTTCACGGGCGGGAGGCGAACGTCCGTCAGGAGGTCGGGATGTCCGCCGTTCAGCCGCAGATCCGCGCACTCTACGCCGCAATGCCCGATCGTCTCGCCCGCGCGCGGCGGACGTTCGGACGCCCACTGACCCTCACCGAGAAGATCCTGGTCGCGCATTGCTGGGACTTCGAAACGCAGACGTGGGAGCGCGGCAAGGCGATCCTGAGGCTGCGCGTGGACCGCGTGGCGCTCCAGGACGTCACCGGCCAGATGGCGCTCTTCCAGTTCATGATGTCGGGACGCAAGCGCGTCGCGGTGCCGTCGACGATCCACTGCGACCACCTGATCCGCGCCGAGAGCGGCGCTGCCGAGGACCTGCAGCGCGCGGTCCGCGAGAGCGAGGAGGTCTACAACTTCATCCGCTCGGCGGCCCGCAAGTACGGCCTCGGGTTCTGGCGTCCTGGCTCGGGCATCATTCATCAGGTCGTCCTCGAGAACTACGCGACGCCGGGCACGCTCATGATCGCCGCCGACTCGCACACGCCGAACGCAGGCGGGCTCGGCATGATCGCCATCGGCGTGGGCGGCGCCGACTGCGGCGAGGTCATGGCTGGCCTGCCGTGGGAGGTGCTGCATCCTAAGCTGATCGGCGTCCACCTCACCGGCAAGCTGTCGGGCTGGACCGCGGCCAAGGACGTCATCACCTACCTGTGCACGCTGCTGACCGTGAAGGGCGGCACCAACAAGATCCTCGAGTACTTCGGGCCGGGTGCGGAGTCGATCAGCGCGACCGGCAAGGCGACGATCTGCAACATGGGCGCCGAGCTCGGCGCGACGACGTCGATCTTCCCGTTCGACGCGCGAATGGCGGCGTACCTGCGCGCCACCGACCGCGGCGATCTGGCCGTGCTGGCCGAGGAATTCCGGGAGCAGCTCGTGGCCGATCCCGAGGTGGGCGACAATCCGAAGACCTTCTACGACGAGATCGTCGAGATCAACCTGGACGAGCTCGAGCCGCACATCGTCGGCCCGCATTCGCCGGACCGCGGGCGTCCGATCTCGAAGCTCGGCGCCGAGGTGCGCCAGCAGGGGTGGCCGGCGGCGATCACCAATGCGCTGATCGGGTCGTGCACCAACTCGTCCTACGAGGACATGCGGCGGGCCGCGCACATCGCGACGCAGGGCCTCAAGGCCGGCCTCACCGCCAAGGCGAAGTTCCTGATCACGCCGGGCTCCGAGCGCATCTACCAGACCATCAAGCGGGACGGGCTGATCGACACGTTCGCGCGGATCGGCGGCACCGTGCTCGCCAACGCGTGCGGTCCGTGCATCGGACAGTGGAAGCGCACGGACGTCGGGCCGAACCAGAAGAACACGATCGTGAGCTCGTTCAACCGCAACTTCCCGGGGCGGAACGACGGCAGCCAGGAAACGCTGTCGTTCATCACGAGCCCCGACGTCGTGACCGCGCTCGCCTTCGCCGGGACCCTGGAGTTCAACCCGCTCACTGACACCCTGACCGCGCCGAATGGCCAGCGCGTCAGGTTCACGCCGCCCGAGGGCGAGGAGCTGCCGCGCCAGGGATTCGCGGGGGGCGCGGAGGGCTACGAGGAACCGGCGGCCGATCCCGACTCGGTCCAGGTCGAGATTCCAGCCAACAGCGAGCGCCTGCAGCTCCTGGGACCGTTCGTGGCCTGGGACGGCAAGGACTTCATCGACCTGCCGATCCTCGTCAAGACGAAGGGCAAGACGACGACGGATCACATCTCGCCGGCCGGGCCGTGGCTGCGCTTCCGCGGCCACCTCGACAAGATCAGCGACAACATGTTCCTCGGCGCCCTGAACGCCTTCACCGGCGAGACCGGCAAGGGCGTGAACCCGCTGACGGGCGCCGCCGGCCAGCCGCTGTCCAAGATCGCCCGCGAGCTCAAGGCCAAGGGCCTGCAGTGGATCGTGATCGGCGACGAGAACTACGGCGAGGGCAGCAGCCGCGAGCACGCGGCCATGTCGCCGCGCTACCTCAACTGTGCGGCGGTCATCGTCCGCAGCTTCGCCCGGATCCACGAGACCAATCTGAAGAAGCAGGGGCTGCTCCCGCTGACCTTCATCGATCCCGCCGACTACGACCGTTTCGAGCAGAACGACCGCGTGTCGATCACCGGTCTTCACGCCCTCGAGCCCGGGCAGCCGGTGAAGGTGCAGATCAAGAAGCCGGACGGTCGCGTGCACGAGATCCGGGTGCGCCA
>MNEG01000034.1 GCA_001917585.1 Candidatus Rokubacteria bacterium 13_1_40CM_68_15 | reverse complement strand
GTCGGGTGGCTTCGTCGCACGTGTGGCACGTGCGCGTACTGCACGAGCGGTCGGGAGAACCTGTGCGCGGGTGCGGAGTTCACGGGTTATCACGCCGACGGCGGATACGCGGAGTACGCGGTGGCGCCGCAGTCGTACGTCTATCCGCTGCCTTCGATCTTCTCCGACGCCGAGGCGGCGCCGCTCCTGTGCGCCGGCATCATCGGCTACCGGGCGCTCAAGATTGCCGCCGTCGCACCGGGCGGCACGCTCGGCGTCTACGGCTTCGGGTCGTCGGCGCACATCACGCTGCAGATCGCGGTGGCCCGCGGCTGCACCGTGTACGTCTGCACGCGCGAGCCGGCTCACCGCGAGCTGGCCCGCGCGCTCGGCGCGGCGTGGGTGGGAGAGTCGAACGATCGGATGCCGACGCCGGCCGACGGCATCGTCGTCTTCGCGCCCGCCGGCGATCTCGTGCCGCGCGCGCTGCGCAACCTCGCCCCTGGCGGCACGGTGGCGCTGGCCGGCATCCACATGAGCGCGATTCCGGCGCTCGCATACGGCGACCTCTACCACGAGCGCGCGATCCGCAGCGTCACCGCCAGCACGCGGGTCGACGGCGCCGAGCTGCTGGCCGAAGCCGCGCGGATCCCGATCCGTCCGACGATCGTCCGATTTCCGCTCGAGGACGCCAATCACGCCCTGGCCCAGCTCAAGACGGGGCGTCTCACCGGCACCGGTGTCCTGGTGCCTTCCAGCGTATGATGACGGGACCCGACGGAGGCGACCCATGAGCGACGTTCCCGAGCTCGTCCAGCGTGCCGCCCGCGTTTTTCCCGGAGGCGTTCTCGGCAGTCACCGCAGTGGCCCCGGCCTCG
Source organism: Candidatus Rokubacteria bacterium 13_1_40CM_68_15 (assembly GCA_001917585.1). Lineage (GTDB taxonomy): Bacteria > Methylomirabilota > Methylomirabilia > Rokubacteriales > CSP1-6 > 40CM-68-15. Next base: position 28,051 of record MNEG01000034.1, on the reverse strand, counting down.
AGTTCGTCGTGCGCGAGGCGCGCGGCCCGTATCTCTGGGACACCGCGGGCCGGCGTTACATCGACTACCTGCTCGGCTCCGGCCCGATGCTGCTCGGCCACGCCCACCCAGCGGTCGTGGGAGCGGTGCAGCGGCAGCTCGCGCGCGGGACGACCTACATGCTGCTCAACGAGCCGGTCATCGAGCTGGCCGAAGAGCTGGTGCGAGCCGTCAAGTGCTGCGAGCAGGTGCGCTTCACGTCGAGCGGCAGCGAGGCGACGTTCTTCGCGCTGCGCGTGGCCCGCGCCTACCGGGGCCGCGACAAGATTCTCAAGTTCGAGGGCGGCTGGCACGGCACCCACGATTACGGCGCCATGAGCGTCAGCACGCGCTCGCCCAAGGCCTTCCCGGCGCCGACGCCCGATTCGGGCGGCGTTCCCCACGCCGTCGAATCGACGGTGCTGGTCGCGCCGTACAACGATCTCGCCACCACCGAGGCCATCATCGCCGCGCACCACGAGGAGCTGGCGGCGGTGATCTGCGAGCCATATCAGCGAGTGGTCGTGCCGGCGCCCGGGTTCCTGCAGGGTGTGCGGACCGTGACGCGGCGCTACGGCGTGCCGCTGATCTTCGACGAGATCGTCACCGGGTTTCGCCTCGCCTACGGCGGCGCCCAGGAGTACTACGGCGTGGTCCCCGATCTGGTGACGCTCGGCAAGGTCATCGCCGGCGGGTTTCCTCTGGGGGCCGTCGGTGGACCGGCCGAGATCATGCGTCACTTCGACCCCGCGCTCGAGGGCACGACGGACTACGTGTGGCAGTCGGGAACGCTGAATGGCAATCCCATCGCCGCGGCCGCCGGGCTCGCGACGCTGGGCGAGCTACGCAAGCCGGGGACGTATGAGCGTCTGCACAAGATGGGCAGCCGGCTGCGGCAGGGCCTGGGCGACGCCGCGCGCCGTCACGGGTTGACCGCGCAGGTGACGGGCGAGCCACCGGTCTTCGACATTCTCTTCACCGATCGGCCGATCCTGGACCACCGCGCCGTCATCACGGCCGATCCGAGGAAGATCCGTCGCTTCAACGAGGAGTGCTTGCGGCGAGGCGTGGTGAAGGCGTCGAACAAGATCTACGTGTCGGTGACCCACACCGACGCGGACATCGACGAAACGCTGGGAGTGTTCGACGAGGCGCTGGCGGCGGTGGCTAGTTCAGACCTTCGATCCTGACGCGGGCGAGCGCGGACTGCAGGAGGCCCGAGTACCAGTCCGGTGTCTCGATGACGAGCGCGATGGCCATCCCGCGATTGACCGAGAACCGGTAGATGATCACTTGCTGCGGGCCATCGTTGGGGGCGTCCGAGCCGGAGTCCACGCCCACTATGGGTGCAACGCCGGTGCCACGCCTCCTCAGGCGGCGTGAGGGACGGCGCACCGTCGACAGCGGCGGGCCTCCAGCTCTTGCCGGCTCGCGAGTCGGCCCTGGCAGGCACCGCAGCGCGCCTGACGGATCAAGGCGTGGTGAGTCCGGCAGGCCGCGGTGGACTCCTTGATTGCGTGACGTGTGCAACCGTCCCAGATACATTTCCCGAACGTCATGAAGACGCCTTCCCTCCGCACCGAGTACGTCGGCCGTTGGCGCGAGAGTGCAAGCGATGTGCCCGTGATGCGGAGTCCCGCCTGAACACCGACCTCTTCGCCGTCACTTCCGCCATTCCGACCGATGCGGTGACGGCTGCGATTCCGCCGTCTTGCCGGCGGCCGATCATCGGACCGACCTCCCTGGTCCGAGACGGCACCGACGCCGTCGTCGAGGCCGGTCCGTGGCGCCCCCGAAGCTCCGCGCGTCATTTCGTCCCGGCGCTCAGCGTGCTGGGTGCTGCGGCCTTTTCGTTTCGCTTCGAGCTATCGGTCATGACCGGGCGCGGGTGGTCACCGTGGATCGCGACGGCGACCGTGGGGTCCGCAGAATTTTTCCCATACCCTTCGGTGGGCGGAATCGAAAGTCAGATCGACCTGTGGACATCCAAGGAATCGACTGGCGAGCTCAAGCTGCGGGTGCGCGCGCGCAGCGGCGACCCGGCAGCGCTCTTCGATCATCCGTGGCTCGTCACGTTGTCGGCCTGCGACGGTGTGGAGGACGGGCGAACGCCGCCAGTGCCGCGAGGAAGCGCACGGTTGTCGGTGCCGGCGCTGAGCCAGATGGATGCCGCTCCGGCGCTCAGGCCACGGATCTGCTCGCCGACCAGCGTGGCGATGGTGCTCGCCTATCTCGGCGCAGGCGTCTCGACCGAGCGCCTGGCCGCCGAGATGTTCCACCCCGGCCTCGACATCTACGGCGTGTGGCCGGCTGCGGTCTGCGCGGCGGGCCGCCGGGGCGTGCTCGGATATCTGCTGCGCTTTCCCGACTGGGACGCGGCGGCGTGGTGTCTCGATCACGGCCTGCCGATCATCGCTTCGGTGCGCTACGCAACCGGCGAGCTGACTGGCGCGGCCATCGCCGCGACGACCGGCCACCTCGTCGTCCTCACTGGCTACGACGGCGACGACGTGCTCGTGAACGACCCGGCGGCGCCCACGGCCCAGGCGGTGCCGCGGCGGTATCGGCGCCGCGAACTCGAGAACGTCTGGCTCGGCCGCGCCGGTGTCGGCTACGTGTTCTTCAAGGCACCCAGCGGTTCTGCTCCACCGCGGCCAGGAACTCGGCCACGTGGAGGTTGAAGAGTCCGGGCTCCTCGAGATTGACGGTGTGGCCGGTGCGTGGGACGACGAGCAAGCCGGCGCCGGGGATGATCTGGCGCATCATCAGTGACGGCTCCACGCACGGCTCGTCCTCGTCCCCGACGACGATGAGCGTCGGCACGCGCAGCTCGCGCAGCCGCGGCTCGAGCTGGGTGACCGTCGGTCGGCGCAGCATGACGCCGCGGACGAGGTGCGCGCACGCCGTGGCCGAGTGTTCGCGGACGTAGCCTACGAACTCGTCCCAGCCTCGCGGGTCCTTCAGCCGGAACGACCGTCGCGTCGGGCTCGACTCGAAGTTGCGGACGAGTGCGTCCATGCCTTCGCGCTCGAGCGCCTCCGCCGTCGCGCCCTGGCGGCTGACGAACGTCTCGCGTCCGACCGTGCCGGCGCCGCCGCCCACGACGACGAGGCTCTTCGTCAGCGCCGGGTGGGCGAGCGCGAAGTTGAGGGCGACGTTGGCGCCCATCGAGCAGCCGGCGATGTGAGCCTGGCCGATGCCGAGCGTGCGAAGGAGCTGGTGCAGGTCCTCGATCAGCGCGTCCTGGGAGTAGGCGTTCGCGTCCTTCGGCACTTCCGACGGCGGATAGCCGCGGTGGTTGTAGGTGACGACACGGTAGCGCCGGCCGAAGTAGCGGACCTGTTGCTCCCACGAGCGGTGATCGCCGCCGAACTCGTGACTCCACACCAGCGGAAACCCCTGGCCGGTCTCCTCGTAATACAGATCGACGCCGTTGACGCGCGCGGTGGCCATAGACGCTCCTCCGGGGAGGATTGTAGTGCGAGCTGAGCCGCGTCGGGCGGCGAGGCGAGCGGTGACATGAGCGGGGATGTGCGAGCTGAGCGGCGCCGGGCGGCGAGGCGAGCGGTGACATGAGCGGGGATGTGCGAGCTGAGCGGCGCCGGGCGGCGAGGCGAGCAGTGAAATGATCGGTCATGCGAGCTGAGCGGCGCCGGGCGGCGAGGCGAGCGGTGAAATGATCGGGATCGGGCGAGAGCCCGGGTGCCCGGGCCCGGTTCAAAGATGCGTGAGGTGCTCGCGCTCGGGCGGGGCCTCGCGGCGTAATCGTCGCTCCAACAATTCGCGGGCGATGTCCCGGCCACCGAGGCCGAAGGCCAGCGCCAGCGCGAAGACGAGACCGCCGAACGTGATGCCGAAGGCCACCAGCACCATTTCCTTGCCGATGCCGAGATGGGTCAGCGCGGTGGCTCCCGCAAAGAGAATCACGCCCCAGTGCGCCGCGCGCGCGAGCAGGCGCGCCTCGGGCACGCCGGCGTTGACGGCTGCGATGAGGATGCCCTGGCTCAGGAAGTTGGCGACGAGCCAGCCGACCACGAGGATCAAGAGCGCCGCAAAGAGAGGTGGCACGAACGAGAGCAGGAACACGGTGGCGCCCTGTGTGCCGAGCGCGTCGATGCCGAGACTGGCGAACACGATGAAGATCGCCCAGAAAGAGACGACCCCGAGGACGTCCGAGGGCGAGCGGAGCACCCCACCGCGACGCAGACCGCCGGCCAGGCCCCACCGCTCCATCGCGTGATCGAAGCCGACAACCCGCGCCGTCCGACTCACGAGGGCGCGAGCAATGACCGCCACGACGAGGCCGATCGCGATGAGCGCGAGCATGACGAGAAGCGCTGGAAGAACTGCCGCCAGCCGGTCGCCGACCTCCGTCAGCGCGGATCCGAGATCCTGACCCCAGCGAGTGTCCATGGGAGAGGTTCCCATCCAGACCATACACCCGGTAGAATGCCGGTCAAATGCGATTCCCGAGAACGTGTCTCCTCGTGACCGGCATCCTCGTCCTGGCCGCTTGCGCGACCGAGACGGAGCGGCAGTGGATGAAGCTCGATCAGACGTACACGACCGCCGAGTTCCGGCGGGATGTCGCCGCGTGCACGAAGAGTGGCAACGTCGACGACGAGTGCATGAAGAGCCGCGGGTGGGTGGCGGTGACTCCGCCAGCCACGAAGAAACCCGTCGATGAGCCGTACCGTCCCGGGCAGCAGCGGCCGCGAATGTGACCGTCGACGCCGCCTCGGCCTGCTCCGCGTGCGTCTTCGTCGATGACCACGAGCCGAACGTGACGGCGGCGACGGCCACCGGCATGCGCGGCGTGCTCTATCGGATCGACCGTGGCGACGACCTGCGCGCCTTGCTGGTCGCCATCGGAGTCGACGTCGCGTGAAGGTCTCGGCCCGTCTCCTTCACATCGTGCTCTTGCTGGTCGCCGTCATCGGTGGCGGGACCGCCGGGTACGTGGTGATCGAGGGCTGGAGCGCGTTCGACGCGCTCTACATGACCGTCACCACCGTGTCCTCGGTCGGCTACGGCGAAGTCCATCCCCTGTCGAAGGCGGGCCGGGCATTCACGCTCGTGCTGATCGTGGCCGGTCTCGGCACCGTGCTGTATGGTCTCAGTGCCATCACCGCCTTCTGGGTGGAAGGCGACCTCTCGCACATGTGGGAGAAGCGCAAGATGGAACGACGCATTGCGGCTCTGCGCGACCACGTCATCGTCTGCGGGGCCGGCGAGACCGGCCGGCACATCGCGATCGAGTTCATACGCACCGGTGAGCCGTTCGTCCTCGTCGAGGTCGATGCCGACAAGGAGGTCGCCCTGCGCAAGCTGGGCTCCGGCATCGCCTATCTGATGGGCGACGCCACCGACGGCGAGGTGCTGCGCCAGGCCGGCGTGGAGCGGGCGCGCGGACTCATCGGCGCCATGCCCTCGGACAAGGACAACCTGTTCACGATCCTCACCGCGCGCGAGCTCAATCCCCGCCTCCGCATCGTGTCGCGCATCATGGGCGAGGATTCCCGTGCCAAGCTCCTCAAAGCCGGCGCGGACGCCGTGGTGAGCAACAAGAGCATCGGCGCCCTGCGCCTGGCATCCGAGATGGTGCGGCCGCACGTGGTCGGTGTGCTCGACGCGATGCTCCGCGCCCACGACGCCGTGCGCGTGCAGGAGATCCCCGTGGACGGCAGCGTCAGTGGACAGGCGCTGAGCAAGCTCCGGCTCCAGGAGCGCGCCGGCGTCGTCGTGTTCGCGATCCGTGGGCACGACGGCCGCACGGAGTTCAATCCGCCGCCCGACCGCCCGCTGGCGGCCGGTGACGTGCTCATCGCCTGCGCCGACCCGCAGCAGCTCGCGGCCGCCCAGGCCATCGTCAAGGAGGTCTGAGCGATGCGGTTCGGAATCTTCACCAGCCTCACCGGCACGACGTGGGACGACGTGCTGCAACTGTGGCGACACAGTGACGCTACCGGCTGGGACGCCGCGTGCGTCACCGATCACTTCATGCCGAACACGAAGGACCGCGCCGGCGATGCTCTCGAGTGCTGGACGACGCTGGCGGCCCTGGCGCCCCTGGTGCCCCGCATACGAATTGGCACGATCGTCGTCGGGAACACGTACCGTCATCCCGCCGTAGTGGCGAAGATGGCGGCGACCGTGGATGTCATCTCGGGCGGGCGGCTCGTCCTCGGTCTCGGCGCGGCCTGGCAGGAGAACGAGCATGCCGCGTACGGCATCCCGTTCTACACGGTGGGCGAGCGGCTGGCCCGCCTCGACGAGGCGTGCCGGGTCATCAAGGCGCTGTGGACCCAGCCGAAGGCGACGCTCGACGGGAAGTTCTACTCGCTCAGTGACGCGCCGCTCGAGCCCAAGCCCGTGCAGCGCCCGCACCCCGAGCTGATGATCGGCGGCGGCGGCGAGAAGGTGACGCTCGGCATCGTGGCTCGCCACGCCGACCACTGGAACGTGTGGGGCGGCCCCGACACGCTCCAGCGCAAGGGCCGCATCCTCGATGAGCGCTGCGCCGAGATCGGTCGAAACTCGAAGTCGATCGTGCACTCCGCCAACATGCCGCTGCTCGGTCAACGAGGTGCGAGACAAGCTCGGGCGGCTGCGCGACGCCGGTGTCGGCATGGTGTTCGCGCCCTCGATGTTCTTCCCCAAGGATCCGCGCCCTCTCCTGGACCGCTTCATGAGCGAGGTCGCGCCCGCGTTCCGCTGAGACCCTACGAGGTCGGCGTGGCCGCCTGAGCCTCCAGCCGGGCGATGCTGACAGCGGCCATGCGGTGGACCTGGCAGAGCGCGTCGGCGGGTAGTGCGTGGAGCCGCGCCGCCATCGCGGCGAGATTGGGGAGTACGTCGTCGCCGGGCTTGCTGACAGCGGACGCGCGGGTGCCGACCGCGAGTCGGATCACGACGAACGCCAGGAAGACGACGAAGACGATACGGCACGGCAACGCCGGTACGAAGTTCACCGCGTAGGCGCCGCCGATGGCGCTCACGATCCCGACCGGGGCGAGCTGCATCACCAGGCGGCGGTCGATGGTGCCGAGGCGGGCGTGCGGGACGATGCTCAGCACGGACGTCGGGATGACCGTGACGAGCGACGTGGCGGCGATCGTCCGGAACGGCGCCTCCGGAAACGCGATGAGCAGCGCGGGCACGATGACGACGCCCCCGCCGAGGCCGAAGAGCACGGACGTCACGCCCGCGGCGAGCCCGATCACGAACACGACCGCATGGGTCGGGGTGGCTGCGAGACCCAGCGCGAGTGCGCCGTGGGCCTCCACCGCCGGTGCGGCGACGAGGCGCCACCCGGCGAGGACCAGCAAGGCCGCGAAGCCGAGGCGCAGCGGGCAGTCGGGGACGCGCGCCAGCACGCGCCCCCCGATCCACGAACCGCTGAGGGTGCCGGCCGTCAGCACGGCGGCGACCGTCCAGGCGACGTTGCTCGCATCGACGGCGAGGGTAGAGACGACGCCGACGGTGGAGATGAGCACGACGGCCGCGAGCGACGTCCCGACGGCCTCCTTGAAGGGCAGGCCGAGGGCGATCATCAGGAGCGGTACGATGATCGCGCCGCCGCCGATGCCGAGAAAGCTCGACGCGGCCCCGGCGCCGAGGCCGATGGCGGGAACGAGGAGGCGGGTCCGGCTCATCATCTCTACGTGGCGGTGAACGGCCCGCCCGGGCCGCTGGCGGAGACCAGATTTCAAGGCGGCGCCGCCCAGTCTTTCCCTGAGCCTGTTTCACTAGGGCCGCCGCCGTCGATCAGGCGCGTCCGTCGAGCGCGCGCTTGAGCTGGTCGAGATGGTTGTCGTCGTGCCAGGCCATCAGCGTGAGGAAGTCATCGGCGCTCATGCGTCCGCGCGCGGGATGAATGCCGGCCCGCTTCCACTGCTCGGGGGTCAGCTTTTTCAGCGCGGCCACGTTCTCCGCGCGCCGCCGCCGGAACGCGGCCAGCGCCTCGCCCGCGTCGTTGCGCAGGTACTGTCGCTCCTCGGCCCAACGGTCCGGGTTGGCCGGTGCGAACTTCGGATCGTCCATGCTGGCGATCATGTCGAAGCGCGCCTGGAACGCTTCTTCGGTATCGCGCAGATGGCAGAGCACTTCCGTGGCTGCCCAGTTCTTCGCATCGGGGCGCCGGAGGAGCACGCCCTCGCGCTGACCCTTCACGGCGGCCCCGAGCTCGTCGGCGGTGCGCTCCAGCCGGCCGAGGCGCTCGGCGACGGGCTGCCTGGCGTACTCTTCGATCGTCGGCATGGCGGTCGTCCTTTCACCGAAGGGGGCTACGCCCCCCTCGGAGCTCCCCCGGTCTGCGGCGGGGACGAGCTGATGGAAGAGGCTCGACTCCCGCTTGTAGAACCCCTCGGTGTGCATCGAGTCGCGCAGGCGCAGCAGCGCGTAGTCGATGTGATGACCGACCTCGTGCAACAGCGTGCGGAGATAGGTCCGGAAGGCCACGACGCGGCGCTGCTTGGCCGTGCGCATCCAGAGCTGGATCTTCGGTGTTCGGCCACGCTCCGCCGTGTAGAGCCCGTGCAGCTCGCCCCAGCGCGCGTGGGGCCGCGCGGCCAGCACCTCGACGCGGACTGCCGGGAGGCCGAGGACCTTGCACAGTCCCAGGATCAGGCGGGTGGTCGTCTCCTGCGTGTGGGTGCGATCTTCGGAGGCCAGCGCCGCCGCCAGATCGTCGACCAGCGGATGGAGGTCCTCCGGGCGCGGCAACCGGATGTCCGTGATCTCGTCGCTCTTGCGATAGATGGCCTGCTGCGCACGCGAGAGTCGTGCGTAGTAGGAAAACGGCATCAGCGACCGGTCCAGCGCGGCTTGCGCTTCTCGAGAAACGCGCGCGCGCCTTCGACGCGGTCGTCCGTGGTCCGCAGCAGCGTGGCCAGATCGTTCTCGAGGCGCAGACCGTCGACCAGCGGCAGCTCCAGGCCCTTGACCACCGCCTCCTTGGCGTAGCGCAGAGCCACCGGTGCCTTGTCGGCCAGCGTGCGCGCCAGCGTCTGCGCGTGAGCGAGCACCTCGCCCGCCGGCACCACCCGCTCGACCAGCCCGATGGCGAGCGCCTCGCTCGCGCCGATCCGCGCGCCGGTGAGGATCATCTCCAGCGCCTTGCCGCGGCCGACGAGCCGTGGCAGTCGCTGAGTGCCGCCGCCGCCCGGGATGATGGCGAGGTTCACCTCGGTGAGCCCGAGCTGGGCGTCGTCGCTGGCGACGCGGATGTCGCAGGCGAGCGCCAGCTCGAGCCCGCCACCCAGCGCGAAGCCGCGGATGGCGGCGATGATGGGCTGCGGACACCGGTCCATCGCCTGACGGAAATCGACGCGCTTGCGGGATTCGCGGAAGACGGTCGGCACCTGGGGCGCGACGAACTCGCGGATGTCGGCGCCAGCGGAGAAAGCGCGCTGGCCGGTGCCGGTCACCACGACCACGCGTACGGTGTCGTCGGCGACGAGCCCGGCGAAGCAGTCGGTCAGCTCCCGGCGCATCGTCTCGTTCATCGCGTTGTGAACGTCGGGGCGATTGAGCGTCACCGTCGCGACGCCGTCGGCCGCCTCGTAGCGGATGGCCTCGTACGTCACGCCGGGCCTCCGACGACGCCGCGCGCACGCAGATGCGCGATGGCGGCCGGGTCGTAGCCGAGCTCGTCGAGCACGTCGTTCGTGTGCTGGCCGAGCGTGGGCGGTGGACCGGGGTCGCGCGCCGGCGTGTCGTCGAACGCCAGCGGTTGGCCCATCAGGCGCATCGGGCCGACCTCGGGATGCTCGTAGCCGTGCACCATGTCGTGATGGCGGACGGCGGGGTCGTCCATGAAATCGAGCATGGTCTGAACGGGCGCCGCCGGGATGTCGTGCTTGGCCAGGAGCGCCAGCCAGTGATCGCGCGACTCCGACGCGAATCGAGCCTCCAGGAGCGGGAGCAGCGCCTCGCGGTGATCGAGGCGCAGAAGCCAGGAGGCGAAGCGCGGATCGTCGGCGAGGGGCTCGAGGCCGAGCGCCTTGCAGAGCTTCACCCAGAATGTCTGGTTCCCGCAGGCCAGGAAAAACCACTGCCCGTCGCCGGCGCGGTAGAGCCTGTACGTCGGGTTGTCGCGAAACATATGCTGTTTGCCTTTGTAGTCGACAAAATTCCCAGATTGCAGAGCAATCGCTGCGTTGAGCAGCGATGTTTCGACTCTCTGGCCCCGGCCGGTCCGCTCGCGGACGAAGAGCGCGGCCAGGACGGCCTGCGCGGCGAGCGACGCCGCGTAGTAATCGGTGACGGCGATGCGGACGTATTGCGGCGGCCCACCGAACCCCTGGAGCGCCATCACGCCGCTCATCGCTTGCAGGAGGGGATCGAAGCCGGGGCGGTCGGCGTAGGGACCCGTCGAGCCGAACGCGGTCACCGAGCAATAGATGAGCCGCGGGTTCAGCGCGTGGACCCGCTCGTACCCCACGCCGAGGCGATCGGCCACGCCCGGGCGCATGTTCTCCATCAAGACGTCCGATCTCTCGGCCAGGCGCTCCACGATGGTGAGGCCGTCGGGCTTCTTGAGATCGACGGCGACCGAGCGCTTTCCCCGGTTCCAGCCGAAGAACCCCGGCAGCTCGCGGAAGGCATCGCCGGCGAGCGATTCGACCTTCGTGACGCGGGCGCCGAGGTCGGCCAGCATCATGGCCGCGTAGGAGCCGGCGATGTAGCTCGTGAGGTCGGCGACGGCGATGCCGTCGAGGGGACCGGACGTCATTTATCGGTGGCGCGAGGCCGGCTCGAGCCGAGGGTGGCGAGCGATGGGTGCACGGGGCTGCGCTCGGCCGACGCAGTGGCGAGCGATGGGTGCACGGGGCTGCGCTCGGCCGACGCAGTGGCGAGCGATGGGTGCACGGGGCTGCGCTCGGCTGACGCGGTGGCGAGCGATGGGTGCACGGGGCTGCGCTCGGCCGACGCGGTGGCGAGCGATGGGTGCACGGGGCTTAGTCCGTGACGTGACGCAGGATCAGCTCGCGATGCCAGTCGGCGTCGCCGTACATGGGCTCCAGCGCCTTCGCGCGCTTCTGATAGAGATGGAGGTCGTACTCCCACGTGAAGCCGATCCCGCCGTGGACCTGGAGCGCCTCGCCGCAGACGCGGCGTGCCGCCTCGCTCACGTAGGACTTCGCCACGGATGCGGCCAGAGCGGCGTCGGGTGCCGCCGCGTCGAGGGCCCAGGCCGCGTAGTAGACGGCGGCGTGCGAGTTCTCGACCTCGAGCAGCATCTCGGCGCACTTGTGGCGGATGGCCTGGAAGGAGCCGATGGGCTGGCCGAACTGTTCGCGCACCTTCGCATACCCCACGCTCATGTCGAGGCAGCGGCGCGCAGCTCCCAGCATCTCGGCAGAGGCCGCCACGGACCCGCGGCGGAGGAGCTCGGTGACCAGGCGTTCGCCGCTTCCCGGTGCGCCGAGAACCGCATCGGGGCCGACGCTGACGTTGTCGAGCGCGATCGCCGCCCAGCGCGTCCCCAGATCGATCGCCGTGACCGGCTTCAGGGCGAGACCGGCGCTGGCCGGCTCGACGAGGAAGAGCGTCAGGCCCTCCGGCGCGCGCGCCGGCACCAGCACGACGTCGGCGACGTGGGCCCACGCCACGAACTGCTTGGCGCCACTCAACCGCCAACCGGTGCCAGCCTTTTCCGCCCGCGTGGCCGTCGTCGCGGGATCCCACGAGAGGTCGGAGTCGACGAAGGCGCTCGTCGCCCGCGCGCCGCCGGTGGCGATCCCGGGGAGCCAGCGGGCCTTCTGCTCCTTGGTGCCGGCGGCGGCGATGGCGTGGGCGGCGAGCACGGTCGGCAGATACGGTCCGGGATACGCTGCGCGGCCCATCTCCTCGAGGAGGATCGCGGTCTCCACCATGCCGAGACCGCTCCCGCCATAAGCCTCGGGCAGCGACAGTCCTAGCCACCCGAGCTGGGCCATGTCCTTCCACATCGCCTCGCTCTCGCCGCGCGGATCGTCCCAGAGCCCGCGCACGACGGCCGAGGTGCACTGCTCGTCGAGGAACGAGCGCGCTGCGTTCTTCAGAAGCTGCTGGTCGTCGTTGAACGCGAAGTCCATCACTTCACCCGGTCGGCCCGAGCCTCTTTGGGCAGGCCGAGCACCCGCTCGCCGATGACGTTCTTCTGGATCTCGGACGAGCCCGAATAGATCGTGCCGGCCCGCGACCAGAGATAGGCGTACGCCCACGTCTCGCCGTGGCCCGACGAGGCGCTCACCCGTGTGTTGAGCTGCTCCGGCAGTCCCGCGGTGATCTGGCCGTACGGCCCGAGGATCTCGAGCGCCAGCTCGAAATAGCGCTTCTCGAACTCACTGTACGAGAGCTTGGTGATCGACGACGCGGCGCCGGGCCCTTCGCCCTTGTCGAGCGCCGACAGCACGCGCAGCGCCGCGTAGCGCTGTACCTCCAGCTCGGCGTAGATGCGGCCGAGCTTGGCCCGGACGAGCGGGTCGTCGATCAGCGGCCGCCCGCCGCGGCGCAGACCGCGCGCCGCCTTGACCAGCTCGTGGAAGGCCGACGTGTAGCGCGTGACCCGCGCCAGGGAGTTCCCGCCGCGCTCGTAGGAGAGCGTCGTCTGAGCGATCTCCCATCCCTGGCCGAGGCGGCCGACGAGATCGCTCTTCTCGACGCGGGCTCCTGTCATGAAGACCTCACAGAACTCCTGGTTGCCGGTCACCTGCTTGAGCGGCCGCACGTCGACGCCGGGCTGGCGGATGTTGATGAGGAAGCACGAGATCCCACGGTGCTTGGCCACGCTCGTGTCGGTGCGCGCCAGGAGCAGCCCCCAGTCGGAGATGGCGCCGTACGACGTCCAGATCTTCTGGCCGTTCACCTCGAAGTGATCGCCCTTGTCCTCGGCGCGCGTCTTGAGACTGGCCAGGTCGGAGCCGGCGTTCGGCTCGGAGTAGAGCTGACACCACAGCTCGTCAGCGGCGAGGATCTTCTTCAGGTAGCGGTGCTTGTGCGCCTCGGTGCCGTGGTGGATGATCGTCGGTCCCACGATGCCGATGCCGAGACCGTTGATGGTGGGCGGCGCGTTCACCCGCGCCATCTCGTCGGCGACGATGGCCTGGCGCAGCGCGCTCGCCGCCTGGCCGCCGTACTCCGGCGGCCACCCCATGCCGACGTAGCCCGCCGCGAAGAGGGTCCGGTGCCACTCTCGCCGCTCATCGAGCGTCTTCAGCTCGACCTTCGGGACGTTCGTCTCGAACCAGCGGCGGGTGGCGTCGCGGAAGGCGAGATCGTCGGACGAGTACCGGAGATCCATGACCTCAGATCCTCCTCGGCGGAATGCACGTTTCTAGCATGCAGGCGCCGTCGATTCAACGCTGCCCAGCTCGAAGATCGCGGTGTGGAAGACGTGCGCGACGGGACGCGGACGTTCGCCCGACGCCACGATCAAGAGGTCGAGCTCGACGTATTGGCGGCCCTTGCGCTCGTAGACCGACCGCACGCGGCCACGCGTCTGCAGCGTTTCGCCGATTCGCGCGCCACCGAGGTGGCGCACACGGCTCTCGACGTGGATCCACGGGCCGAGACGGACGTTCTGGTCGAGCGCGCGATTGGCCTGATCGAGATAGAACGCCGGATGGACCCATGCGTCGCGACCGCGGTAGACCGGCAGCGGATCGTTGACCTTCTCGAGCCACGCCGCCGCCACCTCGGCATCGTACGTCGTCTCCGGCGTGCCCAGCACGTCGACGCGGCCGAGGTGCTCGCGGCTGGCCGGCGGCCGCTCGGCCGGCAGCGCGGCCCTCGGATACATGGCGACGTTGACCGGCGTGGGGGATCCCGCCGGCAGCGTCACCTCGGCGAGCCCGCAGTCGCCTTCCGTCTCCGTGCGCGCCGCCACCCGCCCGCTCGCCGCCCGTGCATCGCGACCCGTGACGTCGCCGGTGACGGTCACCTCCTCGGCGTCGAGCACGGGGCGGCGAAACCGCGCGTGCGCGGTGCCTCGCGCCAGCCACGCCTCGCCAAGACCGGCGACGAGCGGCTCGGTCAAATACGCGTAGACGACGACTCCGGGTACCAGACCGCCCCGGAAGCCATAGCGGCGGGCGAGCGCGTCGTCGTGAATCCGGTTCTCCCCCTGGGCGGCGGTGTTCTTCGCCCGCACGCGGTACACGGGGAGTGGGTCAGACACGGCGCGAAGTGTACGGCGTCATTGCGTATAATGCCAGGCGCATGGGCCGGGGACTCGTGATCACGCTCGCAGTCATCGGCCTCATCGTCGTCGGCGTCGTCGTCTGGGCCGTCGGCATCAACAATTCGCTCGTGCGGTCCGAGCAGGACGTCAACGAGAAGTGGGCCCAGGTGCAGAACGTCTATCAGCGCCGCGCCGACCTCATCCCGAACCTCGTCGAGACCGTGAAGGGCTTCGCCACCCAGGAGCGGACCGTGCTCGAAGAGGTCACGCGAGCCCGGGCCAGCGCGACGGGCGTCCAGCTCACGCCGGAGGCCCTCAACGATCCGAAGGCGATGGAGCGGTTCCAGGCCGCCCAGCAGCAGCTGACGGGCGCGCTGAGCCGCCTGATGGTCACCGTCGAGCGCTATCCGGAGCTGAAGTCGAACCAAAATTTCCTGACGCTCCAGACCCAGCTCGAGGGCACGGAAAATCGCATCGCCGTCGAGCGCCGCCGGTTCAACGAGTCCGTCCGCGAGTACAACACGCGTCTGCGGCTGTTCCCCGGCAGCATCGTGGCCAACATGAATGGCTTCCGGTCGAAGGCATTTTTCGAGGCCGCGCCCGATGCCGCCACGCCGCCGCGGGTGAAGTTCTAGTCTGCTCGCCGCCGCCGCCCTCGCGCTCGCGCTGCTGATCCCGCCCGCGCCTACCGCGCGCGTCAACGACTACGCGGGTGTGCTCTCCGCGGAGGAGCGCGGCCGGCTCGAGCGTTTCCTGGCCGAGCGCGAGGCCGCCACCGGCGCCCAGATGGCGATCGCGATCTTCCGCTCGGCCGAGGGCGAAAATCTCGAAGACGTCTCGATCCGGCTGGCCGAGCGCTGGCGCGTCGGCCAGAAGGGCCTCGACAACGGTGTCGTCCTCGTCGTCTTCCTCGCCGAGCGCCGCGTCCGGCTGGAGGTGGGCTACGGCCTCGAGCCGACCATTCCCGACGCCGTGGCCGCCGGGGTCATCCGCGACGCGATCGCGCCGCGCTTCCGCGAGGGCCGCTACGCCGCCGGTCTCGAGGCGGCGGCGCGCGCGGTTTACGAGCGGGCCGGCGAGGGCAAGCCGGGCGCGAGCGCCCGGCGCGGCAGCCGAACGAACTTTCCCATGGTCGGCTTCTTCGTCCTGTTCGGCATCCTGGCCATGATCTTTGCGTGGGAGACGATGAGTCTCCAGCGCCGCCAGCGCCGCCTGCACTACACGCTCGGGTCGTCGGGCGCCTACGTGCCGATAGGGCCGACGTGGGGCGGCTTCATGGGCGGGGGCGGGGGAAGCTTCGGTGGCGGTGGTGGGGGCGGCGGCGGAGGATTCTCGGGCGGCGGTGGAAGCTTCGGTGGCGGCGGCGCCAGCGGGGAATGGTAGCCATCTCCCGCCATCCGCGCTGGGTTCATCGCATCCTGAGCCCGGACGATCTCGCCGCGATCGTCGACGCGATCGCGCGCGCCGAAGCGTTGACGTCGGCCGAAGTCCGCGTCCACCTCGAGCGGCGTGTGCGGCGCGCTCACGCGGGCGGCGATCCGACGCTGGCCAGGGCGCGTGACATCTTCGCGCGCCTGGAAATGCACGACACGACGCATCGGGGCAGCGTGCTCATCTACCTCGCGGTGGAGGACCGCAAGCTCGCCATCATCGGCGACGACGCGATTCACGCCCGCGTCGGGGACGAGTACTGGATGGGCGTGCGTGACGCGATGGTGTCGCGATTGCGCGAAGGCCGCGCTCGTGAAGCCGTCGTCGAGGCCGTCGGCGAGGTCGGCCGCGCCCTGAGCCGCCATTTTCCGCGCGGTTCCGACGATCGGCCGGATCCGAATAACGACTTGAGCGTGAGCTGAGCGGGTGTACCCTGAGGCCGCAACGGGAGGCCTGCGATGACATTGCCCATGGTCGCTGCCCTGCTCCTGGCCCTGCTGGTTCCTGCCGTTCCCGCGGCCGCACAGAGCGCGCCGACCGGATCGACCGATCTCCAGACCGAGATCACGCGCAAGCGCCACGTCGTCCGTCCCCTCATCGATCCGGCCGCGGTCATGCGGGACGCGGAAGAGGCGACCACCGGCGTGTTGCCGCGGACGCCCAGCGACGCGATCGCGCGAGGATTGAGCGACACGCTGATCCGTCGACCGGATACGGACTACGACGTGGTGAACGGGATCCAGCAGCGGAACATCGGTAACGCGATCAAGCGCCGGTAAGAAACTCCTCGGCCGCGGCCAGTCCCGAGCCCGGCCGCACGGGAGCGCCGAACTCCTTCAGCATCATCTCGACCCCGGCCAGGCCGCCGAGCAGCTCCAGCTCGTTCAGGCTTCCCAGGTGTCCGATGCGGAACGCCCGGCCCTTCATGTCGCCGAGGCCGACGCCGAGCGAGAGGTTGAGCCGTCGATAGACGTGGGCCACGAAGGCGTCGGAGTCGAAGCCCTCGGGCATCACCACGGCGGTCAGCGTGTTGGAGTACTCGGCGGGATTGCGGCAGAGGAGCTCGAGTCCCCACGCCCGAACCGCTCGCCGGCAGGCCTCGGCCAGCCGCGCGTGACGCGCGAACACGTTGGCCAGTCCCTCCTCCTCCAGGATCGCGATCGCCTCGCGCAGCCCGAAGAGCAGCATCGTCGCGGGCGTGTAGGGATACTGGCCACGCCGATTCCGCTCGAGGACCGGCTGCCAGTCCCAGTACGAGCGCGGGCAGGTGGCCTTCTCGCTGGCGGCGATCGCGCGCTCGCTGGCGGCCAGGATCGCCATACCCGGCGGCAGCATCAGGCCCTTCTGCGGCCCGGTGAGCGCCACGTCCACGCCCCACGCGTCGAGCTTGAAGTCGATCGACGCCAGCGACGAGACGGTGTCGACGAGGAGCAGCGCGGGATGGCCGGCGCGGCGCAGGGCCTGGCGCACGGCGGGAACGTCCGACGTCACGCCGGTAGACGTCTCGTTGTGGACGACGAGCACGGCGCGGATCTCGCGCGCGTGGTCACGCTCGAGACGCGCCTGCACCTCCGCGGCCGGCACGCCGGCGCCGTAGGGCAGATCGAGCCGCTCCAGCTCGACGCCGAAGGCGGCGGCGGTGCGGGCGAAGCCGCTCGAGAAGAAGCCATTGACGCAGGCGAGCACGCGATCACCCGGCGAGAGCGTGTTGACGATCGTCGCCTCCCACGCGCCTGTTCCCGAGCCCGGGTAGAGCAGCACGTGGCCGCGCTCGGTCTGGAAGATGCGCTTGAGGCCGTCCAGGCACTCACGCACCAGCGCTTCGAAGCGAGGCCCGCGATGGTCGATGATGGGCTGCGCCATCGCGCGCACGATGCGGTCGGGGACAAGCGTCGGTCCGGGGATCTGAAGGAACGGCCGTCCGGACGGCGGTGACATGGAGCGAGGGTAGCATGCTAGAGTGTCCGCGGTCATGACCCGGGACGAAATCCCGACGCCCGCGCTGCTTCTCGACCTCGATCGCTTCCAGCGCAACCTCGAGCGGATGACGGCGCATGTCCGCCGCACCGGCAAGGCGATCCGCCCGCACGCGAAGACTCACAAGTGCCCGGAGATCGCGCGGCGCCAGATCCAGGCGGGCGCCCTCGGCGTCGCTTGCGCCAAGCTGGGGGAGGCGGAGGTGATGGCCGCCGCCGGCATCCGCGGGCTGCTGATCACGACGGAGATCGTCCCG
Source organism: Candidatus Rokubacteria bacterium 13_1_40CM_68_15 (assembly GCA_001917585.1). Taxonomy (GTDB): domain Bacteria; phylum Methylomirabilota; class Methylomirabilia; order Rokubacteriales; family CSP1-6; genus 40CM-68-15. Next base: position 10,202 of record MNEG01000034.1, on the reverse strand, counting down.
CCGTCGTCGATCGCGCGGCTGGTGCGGCTCGTCGCCGAGGCGCCCGACACGATGATCGTCGTCGACCACGCCGAGAACGTGACGGCGGTCGGCGCCGCCGCCAGCGCGGCCGGCGTCGTCGTCAACGTGCTCGTCGACGTGGACATGGGGAACCGGCGCACGGGCGCCCAGCCCGGCGAGCCGGCGCTGGCCCTGGCGCGCGCCGTTGCCCGCCAGCGTTCACTCCGGCTGCGTGGCCTCCAGGGCTACGCCGGTCACTGCGCTCACGTCGTCGGCTGGAAGGCGCGGCGCGAGGCCTCGCTGGCGACGATGGCCGGGCTCATGGAGACGCGGCAACGCCTCGAGCGCGATGGCCTGCCCGTCGAGGTGGTCGCCGGCGGATCGACGGGGACCTACGACATCGACGTCGAGCTTGCCGGCCTCACCGAGCTGCAGTCGGGCTCTTACTGCGTGATGGATCTCGAGTACCGCAAGATCGGCGGCCGCGACGGCGATGCGTTGACGAATTTCGAGATGGCGCTGACCGTCCTGACCACGGTCGTGAGCGTGCCGACGGCGGATCGGGCGGTCGTCGATGGTGGGCTCAAGGCCTTCTCGACCGACAAGCCGTTTCCGCCCGAGTCGGTCGAGCGGCCCGGCCTCACGTACGGGTTTGCCGGCGACGAGCACGGCAGGCTGACCATCACCGATCCCTCGCGCGCGCCCCGGCTCGGCGAGCGCATCGAGTTCTTCCCGCCGCACTGCGACCCGACCATCAACCTCTACGACCGGATGTACGTGATGCGCGGTGATCGCGTGGACGCGGTGTGGACGATCGCGGCCCGGGGCCGCTCCGACTGAACAAACGCCGTCTCCAGATTTCATTCCCCCGAGCCGCCGTTCATTCCAGAACCTGGCACAGCGTCCGGTCAACTGGAATACGACATGGCGATCGCGGTCATTGACGCCTGGTCTCCGAACTACAACAGCCGGTCGGGCGCCACCATCGACTGCATCGTCATCCATGACACCGAAAGCGACACCGCCGCTGCCGCGCTTTCGTGGTTCGAGTCTCCCGACTCGCAGGTTTCGGCGCATTACGTCATCGATCGTGATGGCACGATCTATCGTTGCGTCGCGGACGAGCTCCGGGCATGGCACGCCGGTTCATCGGAGTTCGCGGGGCGAACAAACGTCAACGACTTCTCGTTGGGGATCGAACTGGTTGGCTTCGCGACCGGGCCCTACACCGATGCGCAAATCGACGTGCTGGTCGAGCTTTGTGTCGACCGCTGCCTGACGTACCCGGCGATCACGGTCGCACGGATCGTGGGTCACTCGGACATCGCAACGCCACCGGGGCGGAAGACGGACCCCGGGCCGCACTTCCCCTGGGACGCGATGCGAGCGCGTGTTCAGGCCGAGCTTGATCGGCGATTGGCGTGAGAGGAACGCCGCAGCGTTGGAGCCGACCGCGGAAGGGCGGCAGAGCTCAGGCGGCGGGACGGTAGGCGATCAGGTACTTGTGCTGGCCCTCCAGCACGAGCTCTCCGCGCTGGTTCGTCAGCGTCACTTTCAGCGTCACGAGCCCGGCCGACCGCTTCCGCTCGAGCGCGATCACCTCGTGGTCGGGCTTCAGCGTGTCGCCGACGAAGGCAGGGGCCACGAAGCGCGTGGACTGGTCGAGGAAGGCGACGATCGACTCCTCGATCAGCGGGGCGAGGTTGGAGGCGCCGACGGCGGTGAGCGACGTCAGGAGCAGGCCATGGGCCAGGCGGCGGCCGAACCGCGTCTTCTTGGCGTACTCGTCGTCGTAGTGGATCGGATGCGCGTCGCCGGTCATCCCGGCGAAGAACATGAAGTGAGCGTCGGTCAGAGTCCGGGACGGGCTGCCGAAGCGATCGCCGACGCCGAAATCCTCGAAGAAGAGCTGCCTCACCAGCTGCCCCAGAAGATCTCCTGAACCGCAGCGGCGGCGTCGGCCTGGAAGAGCGCGGTGCGCAGTCGCGCGCTGCCCGCCAGTCCCGCCGAGTACCACGCGAGGTGCTTCTTGACCTGGACCAGGGCATCGCGTGGCGGCAGATGGGCCTCGATCAGGGCGCAATGCCGGCGAATGATGGCCGCGCGCGCGTCGCGATCCACCGACTCGCCGGTGAAGATCCACGGCGCGCCCAGCGCGCCCCGGCCGATCATCACCGCCGCGCAGCCGGTCGCCGCGATCAGATCACACGCGTCGGCGTGGCTCCTCACGTCGCCGTTGCCGACCACCGGCACGCTCACAGCGGCCACCACCTCGTGGATGACGGCCCACGGCGCGTGCCCGGTGTACTGCTGCGAGCGCGTGCGGGGATGGACCGTGATCGCGTCCACCCCCTCGCCCTCGGCGATGCGCGCGATCTCCACTGCGTTCACCGTGCGCTCGTCCCAGCCTGAGCGAATCTTGATGGTGAACGGCACGTCGACGGCCTTCCGCAGCGTGCGCAAGACGACGGCCGCGCGCAGCGGATCGCGCATGAGCGCCGCGCCCTGTCCCTTGGCCACGATCTTCGCGACGGGACAGCCCATGTTGAGGTCGATGGCGTCGGCGCCGGCGGCCTCCAATCGTCGCGCGGCCTCGGCCAGCACGTCGGGATCCCCGCCGAGGAGCTGGAAGGCGATGGGGCGCTCCTCGGGCAGGTAGCGGGCAATCAGCTGGGTGCGCGCGTTGCCCTCGACGAGGGCGCGGGCGTCGATCTCTTCGCTGGTGAGGAGCCCGGCGCCAGCCTCGCGGCAGACGAGGCGGAACGGCGCGTTGGTGACCCCGGCCATCGGAGCGAGCCGCAGATCCATCCCGTTCAGCCTAGTCCTTCAGCTCACTCAGCAGCTCGATGACGCGGCGGGCGACGGTGAGGTCTTCACCGGCCTCCTGGTTGTAGCGCATGATTGCGCTGACCTTCCGGCCGTCACGCAGGAGCTGCCGCAGCTCGGCGCGCAACGGATCCTTCAGGTTGGCGAGGAGCTCCCGTGCGCGTTGCTCCTGGGTCGAGGCCGTCGCCTTCGCCGCCCGATACTTCGCCAGCGTCGCCGGCGTCGGACACGGCAGCACCTCCAGCCACGCGCCGCGCTCGAGGACGACCTGGACCATGAGGATGGCGCCCGACGTCGCTCCTGGGGCCAGGTCGATCTGAATCCAGTGCGTCGGGCGGACGGGATAGGTGACGTCGCCCTCCATCATGAGCGCCTGGCCGGGGGCGATCGGCTGGATCGACGCCGCGTACTGGACGGCCGTGGGATGGCGGGTGCGGCTGGCGAAGACGTCGTCGAAGAATGCCGCGGTGTCGGGCTGGATGCACGCGAGCGATCTCGGATGGACCAGGGCCCTGAGCCGCCCCACGTCCTTCGCCCGGACCGCGTCGACGTACCGCTCGACGAACGCCTGTTGCTCGGGCGTCAGCGCCGGGTTCTGAGCGAAGGCTTCGCCGATGCCGTACAGCAGGCACGCCACGATCAGCAGTGACAGTCGACGCATCACGCCTATCATCGCAGACGCCGCGCTCGCTCTGAGAGGAAGAAGCGCTTCAGGCCCGATCGGCGACGAGGACCGCGACGGGGAAGCCGTAGCGGATCTGCGCCCCGTCTCGCCGCGTGGCGATGCCGAGGCGGTCGTCGGCCAGCGAGGCGGCAAACAGCTCGCGGATCCGGTCAGCGTCGCCGGGCTTGGGGAACGAGCGGCCGAGCATGCCTTCGAGGTCGCCTTCCAGTCGGTAGTGGGTGATGCGCGGGTCGGCCAGGCCGACGTCGCTGAAGAGCTGCTTCAGCTCACCAGGAGGCAGCGCGCGGACGTGGGACGGATCGCGCAGGCGCTCCATCGCGTTGAAGGCGTCGGCCTTGTCGGGGGCCGGGGCGCTGTCGACGACCACGACTTTGCCGCCCGCCGCGCAGACCCGGCGCATCTCGGCCAGCACCGCACGGGGGTCGAGGAAGTGGTGGAACGCGAACCGCGCGCTGACGATCGTGAACGAGCCATCCGGCCAGGGCAGGGGCAGGACATCGCCCTGTCGCCAGGTGACGTTGGTGAGGCCCCGCTCCTGCTGGAGGGTGCGGGCGCGATCGAGCATGGCGGGCGTGATGTCGATACCGGTCGCGTGGCGGACGACGCGCGCGAAGGCGCACACGAGCAGGCCGGGGCCGCACGCCACGTCCAGCACGGTGTCGGCGGGCCCGGCGCCGCTCCACTCGACGACGAGCTTGAGCGCCGCCTCGTCCTTGATGGAGGGCGCCGTCGAGAACGGCACCGCCTGGCGCGTGAACTGGTCGAGGATCAGGTCAGAGTGTTCGCTTGTAGACACGGCCACCTTTCATGATCAGACGCAGGTTGTCCTGGTTCTGAAAGACGCGGAGGTTCTTCAGCGGATTGCCGGCCACGACGATGAGGTCGGCGTACTTGCCCGGCTCGACGCTGCCGATCTTGTCCTGCATCCGGAAAATCTCGGCGTTCACCCTGGTGGCCGACAGCAGGACCTCCATCGGCTTCATCACCTGGGCCTTCAGCTCCAGCTCGACGGGGCGCTGGCTGACCATGTCGCCGAGGAGATCCGACCCCGAGCCGATCTTGCAGCCGGCCCGATACGCGTAGGTGAGGCCCTGCACGCTCTGCTGGCGGGCGAGGTCGATCTTCTGGATCTGGTGATCGCCGATGCCATAGCGCTTGCCCTCCCGATAGATCGCCTCGTAGGTCACCATGGTCGGCACGATGAAGGCGCCGGCGTCCTTGATCGCCTTGGCCGCCGCCTCGCGGATGAGGTTGCCGTGCTCGATCGAGCGCACGCCGGCCTCGATGGCGCGGCGAACCGCCGAGTCGCTGTACGCGTGGGCCAGCACGTATTTCCCCACGGCCTGAGCTTCTTCCACGGCGGCGCGCATCTCGGCGACCGTGTACTGGGTCGTGTCCAGCTCGTCCGACGGCGACATGGCGCCGCCCGAGGCCATGATCTTGATCTGATCCACGTCGCGGCGGAGCTGCTCGCGCGCTGCCTTGCGGACTTCGGCCTCTCCGTCGGCGATGGAGCCGATCATGCCGACGCAGCAGCCGACCGGGTCGATCCATTCGGCCCGCCGGCGCTTGTCGCCGTGGCCACCGGTCTGCGAGAGGTAGTTGCCCGAGACGAGCAGCCGCGGCCCCGGAAAGTGGCCTTCCTCCAGCGCCAGCCGGAAGCCGTAATCGGCGCCGCCGGCGTCGCGGGCCGTCGTGAAGCCCTGGAGCAGGCACTCCTCGGCGCGGCGCATGGCGCGAGCGGCGATGTAGCTGGCGGGATAGGCGCGATGCTGGTCGGTGATGTTCTCGGTGACGGCGCAGATGTGGACGTGGGCATCGGTGAGCCCGGGCATCAGCGTGGCGCCCTTGCAATCGAGCGTGGTCACCGGTCCGGGCAGCGCGCCGACGTTGCCATGGCGGACGACGTCCTTGATGCGGTCGTCCTCGACGACGACGGCCGCTCCTTCGACGGGCTCGCCGCCGGTGCAGTCGATCAGGAACGCACTGGTGAAGACCGTGATGCTCATCGCGCGATCTTTCCCGTGGCGCTATCGCGCCACGATCTTGGCGTCGTACATCCACACCTTCTCGTCGGCCCGCGGCGTCCACTCCACCGTGTTGGCCACCCCGTAGAGGTCGTGCTGCTGCCAGAGGAAGACCCACGGCGCCTCGTCGTGGACCAGCTTCTGCAGCTCGGCGTAGGCCGCGGCGCGACCCTTGGGATCCATCACGGTGACGGCGCGGGCGATCTTCTCGTCGATCACCTTGTTGTTCCCGTACGACGAGTACGTCTGGTCGGCGAGGAACAGCGGCTGGATCGTGCCCTGGCCGTTCAGCGCCGGGCCCCAGCCGAGGAAGAACAGCTCGCCGGTGTTGCGGTTCTTGATCTTGTCGAGGTGAGTCCCCCACTCGTTGACAACGACGTTCGTCTTGATCCCGAGCCGCTGGAGCTGGGCGGCGATGGCGAGCGAGACGTCCTTGTCCAGTGGGTAGCGGCCCGCCGGCGTGTCGAGCGTCAGCTGAAGCTTCGTCGGTTCGACGCCCGCCTCCTTGAACAGGGCCTGGGCGCGCGCCGAGTCGTACCGGTAGCATTCCACCGGCGCGTAGTCGACGTTGGCCGGCGCGAGCGGGCCGCACATCCTCGTCGCGCGGCCCTTGAGCACCGCCTTGATCAGCTCGTCGACGTCCACCGCGTGGTTCATGGCGCGGCGCACACGCACGTCCTGCATCGGCCCCGGCTTCAAGTTCACGAGCGCGAGATAGTTGATGCGGGAGGAGACAGTGGAGCGGACGCGCGCCCGGCCCGAGCGCTCGACGGCCTCGACCGCGTGAGGCGGCACGTCCTTCATGATGTCGATCTCACCGGAGAGCAGGGCGGCCATCCGCGTGCTGAACTCAGGGATGAACCGGAACGTCACGCGGCTCGCGTCGGCCGGGCCACCCCAGTAGTCGGTATTGCGCTCGAGCACCAGCCGCTCGTCGCGACGCCACTCGACGAACTTGAACGGCCCGGTCCCGATCGGCTTCTCGGCCAGCTTCGCCGGCCCCAGCTCCTTGAGCGCCTTGGCCGGCATGATGAGGAGATTGGTCAGCGAGGCGTGGTCGATGAGGTTCGGCCACGGCTGCTTCGTCAGGAAGCGCACCGTGTAGTCGTCGACGACCTGCACCTCCTTGAGCGGGCCCCAGTACGACGCCGTTGCGTAGTGACTCTTGCTCGCGGGGTCGAGGGCATACTCGAGCGTCGCCTTGACCGACTGGGCGGTGAACGGCTCGCCGTTGTGGAACTTGACGCCCTTGCGAAGCGTGAACTCCCACGTGGTGTCGTTGACGATCTTGAAGCCGGTGGCGAGCATCGGCACCGGCTTGAAGGTCTTCGGATCGCGGTCGAGCAGGCGGTCGTAGATGTGCTCGAGCATGTTGTTGGTCGTCCAGTCCACGATCGTCACCGCCAGCATCGTGCGCGGCTCGGCGCCGAGGCCGATCACGATCTCCTTGCTCTTGACGCGGTCCTGGGCGAGCGCGGGGACGGCCAGTGCGACGACGGTGAGGGCGATGACGGCGCGGAAGAAGGAGCGCATAAAGTCTCCCGTTAAACGCGAAGCTTCGGATCCAGCGTATCGCGGAGCCAGTCGCCGAGCAGGTTCACGCCGAGCGCCGTGAGCGCTAGCGCCGCGCCCGGAAAGGCCGCGAGCCACCACGCGACGTAGAGGAAGTCGCGGCCCTCCGCCAGCATCGAGCCCCACGCGGGGGTGGGCGGCTGGACGCCGAAGCCGAGAAAGCTGATCGCGGCCTCGGCCACGATGAACTGCGAGAACTGGAGGCTGGCGACGACGATGATCGACGGCGCGACGTTGGGAAGCACGTGACGGAAGAGCAGGCGCGCGCGGCCCACGCCCAGCGCGGCCGCCGCCTGGACGAAGTCGCGCTCCTTCACCGACAGCACCTCCCCGCGAACCACGCGAGCATACACGACCCATCCGGCCGCCGAAAGGCTGAGGATGATGTTCCGGAGGCCGAGCCCGACGATCGCGTTGATGGTCATGGCGAGGAGGATGAACGGAAACGACAGCTGCACGTCGGCCAGGCGCATGAGCGCCGTCGCTGGCCAACGCTCGACGAATCCGGCCACCAGCCCGAGCAGGCCGCCGACGACGGCGGTGAGGACGACCGTGCAGGCGCCGATGAACAGCGCCAGCCGCGCGCCGTAGAGAACGCGAGCGAGCAGATCGCGGCCGAGCTGATCGGTGCCGAGCGGGTGGCCGAGCGCGCCCGGAGGCCGCAAGCCCTGCGCGAAGTCGCTCGCCAGGGGATCGACCGGCGCCAGCCACGGCGCTGCCACGGCGGCCGCGACCACCGCGAGCGTGATGCCGATGCCGAGCCAGGCTTTCATGATCTCAGTCGTGACTCGACGTGACGCTGTCCCTGCGTCACCGCAATCTCACGCGCGGATCGAGCCAGCCGTAGAGGACGTCCACGAGGAGGTTGATCACCGTGTAGGTCGCCGAGATCACGAAGACGGCGGCGAGAACGACGGGGAAGTCGCGGTTGAGCAGCGCCTGCACGGTGAGACGGCCGAGCCCGGGCCAGGCGAAGATCGTCTCGGTGATCACGGCTCCGCCGAGGAGCTGGCCGATCTCGAGGCCGGCCAGGGTCACGATCGGGATCGCCGAGTTGCGCAGCGTGTGTTTGGCCACCACGCGCGGCTCGGTCAGGCCCTTGGCGCGCGCCGTCAGCACGTAGTCCTCGCCGAGCGCCTCCAGCATCGCCGAGCGCGTGAGCCGGGCGATGCGGGCCGAGAAGAACGCGGCCAGCACCACCGACGGCATGACGAGGTGGGCGAGCGACCCCATGCCGCCCGTGGGCAGCCAGCGCAGCTGGACGGAGAAGACGTAGATCAGCATGAGGCCCAGCCAGAAGCCGGGCACGGCCTGGCCGATCACCGTCGCGAGCGTCCCCGCGTGGTCGACGAGGGTGTTGCGCCTCACTGCCGTCACCACGCCGAGCGGCACGGCGACCACGAGCGTAAGCAGGACGGCGCTGGCCGCGAGCAGCAGCGTCGCGGGCAGGCGCTCGAGCACGAGGCCCAGCGCGTCGCGCCGGTAACGCAGCGACTCGCCGAAGTCGCCACGCAGCGCGCCGCCGACGAAGCGCGCGTACTGCACGGGGAGCGGATCGTTGAAGCCCAAACGCTGGCGGATCTCGTTCACGTCCTTGGCCTGGATGTCCATCGGCATGAACAGCAGCACCGGATCGCCGCCCAGGCGCACCATCGCGAAGACCGCGGAGAGTGACAGGAAGACGACCAGCGCGGTCTGGGCTAGCCGCGACAGGAGATACGCGCGCACCCGGGCCTACGTTACCGTTACCGAGGGGCTTCCGGGTAGAGTACGAGTCGCGCTGTAGCGCCGAGTACCGGGAGCTTGGCCATCCTCTTGGCCGATACGAATCGCGTCGGCTTCGGAAATAACCAGGACGATCTGGCTCTCTTCCGGCGGCCATTGCCGTCGTCTCCGATTCCGTGCCCTTTAAAGCAGACGTGCCCCAGGAGTTTCATACACTCAACACGCTCCATATGCCGCCCCCGGTGATTCTTGTTCGCGTCAAGCAGCGCGGACCCAGGATTGGTCGCGGTTATGTAGACCAGCGCGATGACTCCCGTCGCAGTAGTGCGTCGAGCAGACGAGCCGTGCCACTTGGCGTCGATGACCTGCATGAGGGCGTCGGGGAGGACACTTTTCACCCAGCTACAGGGTTTTAGATCTTCGAGTCTCACCATAAGCTCTCACTCTGTAGACAGAAAAACCCCGGCTGTATCGCCGAGTGCTCATCTGGAGCCAAGCACACCGGGCACTCGGGCTCGCCCGAGTTCTATAGAGTTGGTAGGATCGTTACCCAGCGGGGGTTTCTCTTGACAAACGGCCGCCTAACTACTAAAAGCTGTACGAAGTGCGGCTGCGATCACCTTGGGTTGAGGCGACCGCGCAGCGAGGCCCCGCTTCAGCACGGCGGCCAACAGATCTGTCCCAATCCTTGTGAGTCCTCCCTTAAATCCTCGTAGCGGCAGGGAACCCATGCCCAGGAATCGTCCCCTCAGTTATAAATCAAGCGGAGTGGTGGATAACACCGAGCTTGGCTTGGTGGACTTGCTTGTGAAGCGCGTGAGCCAGACTGCAGCGTTCCGGTCAACGGGTCCAGGACGGAGAGTGGTCGACATCGGCTTCTTCGCCAGCGTCGTTGAAATCACAGACACGCTGGGGCTCGCGCTTTGCACCGATGGGGTCGGCAGTAAAGTGCTCATCGCCGAAATGCTCCATCGTTACGACACCATCGGAATCGACTGCGTCGCCATGAACGTCAACGACGCGATCTGCGTCGGTGCCGAACCGATCTCGTTCCTCGACTACATCGCGGTGGAGCGAGCCACCCCGAAGATCCTCGAGCAGATCGCGGAGGGTCTTTACCGTGGTGCTGAGCTTGCCGGCGTGAGCATTGTTGGAGGAGAAGTCTCCCAGCTTCCGAACATCATTAAGGGCTACGAACCCGGCGGAGGCATGGACCTCGTCGGGATGTGCGCGGCCATTGTCCCGCTCGATCGGATTATTCTTGGGCAAGATGTTGCGCCGGGTGATGTCATTGTTGGCGTGCGAAGCAGCGGCGTTCACAGCAACGGCCTCACGTTAGCGCGGAAGGCCCTGTTCGAAACTGGTAA
>MNEG01000165.1 GCA_001917585.1 Candidatus Rokubacteria bacterium 13_1_40CM_68_15 | reverse complement strand
CGGCCAGCGCGCCCATGAGCCCCACTGAGCCGCCGCCGTAGACCACACCGAGCCCGCGCTCCACCAGCGCTACCGCCAGCTGCCGGGCCGCCTCCGCGTAGGCGGGGCGCCCGCCGACCGACGATCCGGCGAAGACGCACACGCGCTTCACGGATTTATAGGCTCGCCTCGCAACTGGTGGGGCCCAGCCCGCTCGCGTCGCTCGGCTCGCACTACCATCGCTCGCCGGTGACGTAGGCCTCCACGAACTCCCGCGCCAGCGTCCCCGTGCACACCTCCTCGACTGGGCCCTCCAGCCGCAGCGACCAATCCGGCCGCACGTGGATGACGAGCTCCCCGCCCGGCATTCGCACGCGTACCCGGCCGTGGTCGCAGCGGCCGTTCTTCACGGCGGCCGAAGCCGCCCCGCACGACGACGACCCCGACGCCAGCGTGTAGCCGGCGCCGCGCTCCCAGATCAGGATGTCGACGGTGTCGCGCGCAGCGACGCGGGCGAACTGGACATTGGTCCGGTTGGGAAACACCGGATGCTCCTCGATCAGCGGCCCGAGACGCCGGCACTCCCGCTCGTCGAGGTGATCCACGAAGACGACGCAGTGCGGGTTACCGACTGACACCGCCGTGATCGTGACCTGCGTGCCGTCGGCCAGGCGCAGCGGCAGGTTCACCGCGTCGCCCGTCCCCGTCATCGGGATCTCGGCAGCACGGAACGTCGCCCGGCCCATCTCGACGGTGACGAAGTTCACGCGGCCGGCACGCACCTCGAGCAGGCACTCGACCACGCCCCCCTGGGTGTCGACCGTGAACGTCGGCTGCTTGGCGTGGCCGTGATCCCACAGATACTTGGCGAAGATGCGAAGGCCGTTCCCCGACTTCTCCGCCTCGCTGCCGTCGGGGTTGAAGATCCGCAGACCGAAGTCGGCCCGCGAGGTCGGCGCGAGCAGCAAGATGCCGTCGGAGCCGACGCCGTAGTTCCGGTCGCAGATGCGGCGGATGGCGGCGGTCGTGAGCGGGCCGGGCAGGCTCTTCTGCTCGAGCACGATGTAATCGTTGCCGAGGCCATGCCCCTTGGCGAACGGGATCATGGTCGCATCAGCTCCACCCGGCGGCCGGTCGCCGCCGAGACGTAGCCCGCATAGATCACCTCGACCACCTCGCGCGCGAGCGGGGCGTCGGAGAGCGGCGGGCGGCGCTCGTGGATCGCGTCCACGAAGTCTTCCAGCTCCTGGGGAAAGCCGCGCATCCAGTCCTCTTCGGGGCTCGGGAACTGCCAGCCGGCCGTCGTCTCCACCTTCTCGGTGATGTACTCGTCACCCCACACGCGTGCCTCGGGCGCGAACGCCACGACCGCGGTGTTCGGGGTGATGTTGGCGTGGACGACACCACTCGTGAGATAGGCGCTCACCACGTTGCGCACGCCGCCGAGCGTGGTGTCGTTGGAGTGGATGGTCGCCTTGGTACCGTCCTCGAAGGTCACGACGGCCACCGCCCAATCCTCGACGTCCTCGGGGGCCGCCCGGAGGTAGCGCGGGCGCGCCATGATCTCGGGCAGGCGCGTGAGCTGGGCGACGTCGGCCATCACCGAGCGAGCGCGGATGGGCTTCCCGCCCCGCGCGCGGCCTTCGTAGTGCTTGAGGTGGAGGACGGCGCCGATCGGATGCGATCCCATCCGTAGGAACGAGCCGCCGCCCGCGGTCTGCCACCGGCGCGCATAGGCCGCGTGCGACCCCGAGTGACTCTCCTCGGCGCGCAGCTCGAGGATGGCGCCGCCGCTGGCGTCGAGCAGGCGCCGCAGCTTGCCGAGCGGCGGGGCGTAGACGAAGTCCTCGGCGTAGCAGAGCGTGACTCCGGCCTTGCTCACCGCCTCCAGCACCGCGTCGCAATTCTGGAGCGCACCGGCCAGCATCTGGTCACGCGGCTCACTGCCGTCGCCGAACCAGCCGGTGAGCGGCTTCTCGACGATCACGTGCTTGCCGGCCTGGGCGGCGGCGACCGCGATCTCGTGGTGGACGTTGGTGGTGGCGCAGACGTCGACGACGTCGACGTCGGGCGAGGCCACCAGCGCGCGGTAGTCGGTGAACACGCGCGCGATCTCGTGGCGGGCGGCGAAGGCCTGCGCTTCGGATGCTGTCCGTGAACACACGGCGCTGAGTGTGGCCTTGCGGCCGAGAAGGGGGCGGTAATTGACGGCGTGCAGCTCGGCGGCGAAGCGCGCGCCGACGATTCCTATTCGCAGAGGGCGGACGGTGCGGCTCCCTCCGATGCCTCCCCCAGCACCGGATTGCGCCGGCGACGCCGGCGCTCGAACGGAGGTGTCATCGGCCACGCGGCGACTGATCTATCGGCGCTCGATCGGGACGTACTGCTGCCGGGCGTGGCCCGTGTACTCGGCGCGCGGACGGATCAGCCGGTTGTGCGCGTGCTGCTCGAGGACGTGCGCGGCCCAGCCCGCCACCCGGCTCATGGCGAAGATCGGCGTGAACTCGTCGGTCGGAATCCCCATCGACGCGTACGCGGCGCCCGAGTACAGATCGACGTTCGGGTAGATCTTCTTCTCCTCGGTCACCACGCGAGCCACCGTGTCGAGGATCTTCACGTACGACGTGTTCCCCACTTGCTTGCCGAGCTCGCTGGCCAGGCGGCGGAGGTGCTTGGCCCGCGGATCCTCGACACGATACACGCGATGGCCGAATCCCATGATGCGCGCCTTGTCGGCCAGGGCCTTCCGGATCCACGCGTCGGCCCGCTCCGGGGTCTTGATCTGTTCGACCATGCGCATGACCTGCTCGTTCGCCCCGCCGTGGAGGGGGCCCTTGAGGGCGCCGATCCCGGACACGATTGCCGAATGCAGGTCGGACAGTGTGGCGGCCGTCACCCGGGCGGCGAACGTGGACGCGTTGAACTCGTGGTCGGCGTGGAGGATGAGCGCGACGTCGAAGGTCTTGGTGGCGAGGTCGGTCGGCTTCTTACCGCTCAGCATGTACACGAAGTTGCCGGCCAGCGAGAGCTTGGGATTCGGGGCCACCGGCGTCTTGCCCCGACGAAGCCGCTCCCAGGCCGCCACCAGCGTCGGCATCTGCGCGGTGAGCCGAATCGCCTTGCGGGTCGTCGCCTCGCGCGAATTGTCGGCCGCATCGGGATCGAAGGCCGCGAGCGCAGAGACGCCGGTCCGCAATACCTCCATCGGCGTCGTCTTCTTCGGCAGCTGACGGAGCATCGTCACGAGCTTGGGTGGCAGCTTCCGGTTCGCCGTCGAGTTCAGCGCCTTGACGTGGGCCTCGAGATCCTTGCGGCTCGGCAAGGTGCCGTTCCACAGCAGGTACACGACTTCCTCGAAGCTCGAGTGCTGCACGAGCTCATCGACATCGTAGCCACGATAGAGCAGCCGCCCTTCGCGTCCGTCGATGAAGCAGATCTCGGACGTGGAAACGACGATGTCTTCGAGGCCTTCCTTGAACACGCTGCTCATGGTTTACCCTCGCCCGAGACGGTGTGGGAAACGTTTAGTGTCTATCATAGCGTGCGGAGGGCAGCAAGGCGCCCCCTTCCTTACGACGACATCGTGAGCGTCATCGAGTTCTACGATCGTCACCCCATCAACGAGGCCCAGGTGCTGGCCGCCGTGGCCCGCCGGCGCGGATCGGGAACCTCACTTCGGGCGTCCGACCTCTTCGACTTCGACCAGGACCACTACGGCGGACTGGCGGCCGTCGAGACACTCGCCCGGAGGGCCGGCGTGGCGCCCGCCGCCCGGGTCCTCGATGTGTGTGCCGGCCTCGGTGGTCCCGCCCGCTTTCTAGCGTATCGCTTCGGCTGTCGCGTCGCCGCCGTCGAGCTCAACTCCGGACGTGCCGCGGGCGCCGCCCGCCTCACCCGCCTGGTCGGTCTCGACCGCCACGTCGTCGTCGCCCGCGCCGACGCCACGGCCCTGCCGTTTGCCCGCGCGCGCTTCGACGCGTGCCTGAGTCAGGAAGCCTTCCTGCACATCGCCGACAAGGCCACGGTCCTCGGCGAATGCCGGCGCGTGCTGAGGCCGGGCGGTCGTCTGGCCTTCACGGACTGGATCGCTCGCCCGCGCCTCGGTGATCTGGAGCGCCAGCGACTTCGCGAGTGGATGGCGGCCACGACGCTCCAGACCATCGACGGATATCGCGCGCTGCTGGGCCGCGCCGGCTTCACCACCGTCCGGGCAGAAGATCTTTCCGACGAGTGGCGGCCCATCCTGAGATCCCGGCGAGAGATGTACCGCGCGCTGCGCGACGAGACCATCGCGCGCTTCGGTGAGCCGTGGTATCACGACTATCAACAGGTCTACGGGTTCTTCGTCGGCCTCGTCGAGGACGGCAAGCTCGGCGGCGGGCGCTTCAGCGGAACCGCTTGAGGAGATCCTCCAGGCCCTTCTCGACCTTCGCGGGATCGACGTCGCGCAGTGCCGTCGGCGGCGCCACACGGATCGACGGTGCCGATGCCGTCCCCGTCACCTTGCCCTTGAGCTCGGCTCGTCCGGTGGCCACGCCGACGTCGAGGTTCAAGACACCGGAGGCGAGAGCGTAGCTCCCGGCGGCGGTGATCTTCAGGCTGCGCCCCGAAAGCACGAAGTCGCGCGTGGTCACGACGCCGTTGGTGATGGTGTACGAGGCGGTGATGCTGTCGTACTCCACCGGCGACGATCCCAGGTTCGGAAGATCACCGCCCAGCACCGCGGCAACCGCACCGCCGACGCGCGCGAGGTTGCCGAGCAGCGCCAGCGCCTGCGATCCCACCACGCGCCCGGGACCGATCCGGAGCTGTCCCTGGCCATTCAGCGTGTGCCAGAGGTCGGCCAACCTGACGCCGAGCGTGCCGGTGTCGTCGGTGGGACCGGTCACCGCATACCCCTGACAGAGAAAATCGACGAGCACCTTCTCGATCGCGACGCCCTTGATGGTGAGCTCGGTGAGGTCCACGCGGATGTCCTGCTCCAGCGTCACGGTGGCGTTCGTCGTGAGGCTGCCGCCCGCCACCGAGCCGGTGACGGGCCGCCCCATGAAGCGGGGCGCCTCCCACACGGCGTTGACCTTCACGTTGCCGAGTGCGAGCGAGCGCTTCTTCGGCTCCGGGCAGGCGGGCCGTGTCTGGGTCACCACCAGATTCGTCAGCTCGACGTCCCCGGTGGCCTTGGCATGACCGACGGTGCCGCTCACGGTCAGCGCGCCCTTCACGCCGCCGTCGATGGCCGGCTCCGGTCCCATCGCGAGTGCCAGCAGCTCGCGGATCTCCTTGCCCTCCACGCTGATCTTCGCGCGGACCGACGCGTCGGCGAGCGTGCGCGCGCCGTTCATGGCGAGGCTGCCATCGCTGATCTTCACCGTGACGTCGCCGGGCTTGACCTTCGCGTTTCCCGTGAACGTCAGCGACCCCTGCGGGCCACCGGTGACCGCGAGATCGAGATCCTCGACACGATAGTGGGCGGTGGCCCCGCGCGCCCGCGTCTCGTAGGTCACGACGCCGTGTTCGATCTTCACGCGTCCGCCCAAGGCTCCGGCGGCGCCGACGCCGCTGCCCCCGCCGCCGCCGCTCCTCGTGCGACCCGAGGCCCGAGGCTCGGTGTGGACGCCCAGCGTGGTGAAGTTCCAGCGGCCATCCGGCGCCTGGACCAGCGAGATCATGGGGCGCTTGAGAATGAAGTCGCCGAGCTCGACGCGAAGGAACAGGAGCGGCCAGAGACGCAGACGGATGACCGCCTCGTTGAGGCGCAGGAACGCCCCCTGGCCGAACGCAGGGTCCTCGGCCACCTCCAGATCTTTCAAGACCACCGAGGGGAGCGGCAGGATGCCGATGGAAACGTCCGAGAACTTGACGGGACGCCCCAGGCTCTGACTGACCGTCGTCGCGATCAGCGCCTGGATGCGCGGTGTGTCGACGACACGCGGGACGGCGATGAGAGCGACGACGAACAGGACCACGACGACCCCGACGACGATCAGTAGCCAGGTTCGCAGTCGTCTCATCGCCCCGCGTGGCTCAGCTCTGCTGGATCGCCGTCAGCCGGAAGCGGCTCGGCCCGACCGGCCTCACGAACGTCCAGTATTCCTCGAACTGCTGCGGCGACGAGTCCGAGCCATCGACGATGGCGCCCGTCGCGTCGTCCACGACCCAGTCGAGCATCTCGCCGGCCAGGTACACCGTGACGAAGTCCTGACCGGTCTCCTGCCACGCCTCGGTGACTTCCGCGCGCCGGACGTCGATGCGCGCCATGCGATTGGTGCGTCGCTCCTGACGGAGTCCGTCACACTGCGTCTGCAACGCGGTGAGCATCTCGGGCGTCAACGAGTCCCGGATACCGCCGAGATCGCGGCGATTGATCGCATCCTGCACGGCCAGGAAGGTGGAGCGTGCGGTGGCAGCGAAGCTGTTCGGATCGAAGCCGGCGTCCATCTGGCGGATGTGGTCGATGCCACGCCCGAGATCCGAGGTGCCCGCCGGGACCTCCACGGTCGCGCCATAGGTGGAGCGGCCGGCCGACGCGCCGGCATAGGCAGGCTCCGGGCTCTGGCTCCGCCGGCGCATGAACATGACGAGGACTGCGATGCCGCCCCCGATCAGCAGCAGGTCGAAAAGGCCGATCCCACCAAATCCGTGGCCGAGACCGCCGAACAGGAGGCCGCCAAGCAGTCCGCCGAGCATGAATCCGCCAAGCGCGCCCATGAAGCCGCCGAACGGGCTCGGCCTCGGCGCCATGGGGGCCGGCGCCACCGGGCTCGGGCTCGGGGTGGCGGGACGCGTCGACTCGGGGCGCGTCGGTGCGGACAGTGAGCGCGAGCCGCGGCTGCCGGTGCTGCCGCCGCTACTCCCGCTCCCGGCGCGGGCCCAGACGGATCCCGCCTCCATCACGACAAAGGACGTTGCGATTGCGAGCGTGAGCGCGACGAATATGCGTTTATCCATGAGTTCCTCCTCCTCCTCGACTCCTTTAGGATCATCCCGGTCGGGTCCGTAGGCAACAGGTCGATGAGCTCGGGAGTTCGTCCGCGACGACGCGCTGGTCGGCGTTCAGCACGACGTAGAACAGGGTAATCCGGTGCCGGGCAATGGCCGCGATGAATTGATGCCCTCGCCGGGCTCGAGGCGAGCCCGGCGACACCGAGCACCCTTCACGGAATGAGCAACACCTTCCCCGTCGTCTTGCGACCCTCGAGCGCGCGGTGAGCCTCGGCGGCGTCCTTCAGCGGGTACTCGAACTCCGTGCGGAGACGAAGCTTGCCGTCGCGGACCCAGCCCAGCACTTCACCGGCGCGCCACTGAAGGTCTTCACGCGTGGCGATGTAATGGTTGAGACTGGGACGCGTCAGGTAGAGCGAGCCCTTGGTGTTGAGGACCTGGGGATCGATCTGCCCGATGGGGCCGCTCGACTGGCCGTAGAGCGCCATGAGGCCGCGCGGAGCCAGCGAGGCGACGCTCTTGTCCCACGTCGTCTTGCCGACGCCGTCGTACACCACCTGCACACCCTTGCCGCCGGTGATGCGCTTGACCTCGGCTTCGAAATCCTGGCGTGTGTAGTTGATCGTCTCGTCCGCACCAGCGTCGCGCGCGAGCTTCGCCTTCTCGTCGGTCGAGACGGTACCGATCACGCGCGCCCCGCGCATCTTCGCGATCTGGCAGAGCAGCAGTCCGACACCGCCGGCCGCGGCATGGACCAGCACGGTGTCCCCCTTGCGCAGGTTGTACGTCGAGCACGCGAGGTAGTGCGCCGTCGTCCCCTGCAGCATGGCCGCCGCGCCCTGCTTCGTGCTGACGCCCTTGGGCAGCTTGACCAGCCGGTCGGCCGGAACGGCGGCTTGCTCGGCGTACGCACCACGCACGCCCGTGTAGGCTACCTTGTCGCCGACCTTCACGTCCTTGACGCCGGGGGCGACCGCGACGACCGTGCCGGCACCCTCCATGCCGAGCGTGGCCGGCAGGTCCGCCTTGTAGAGTCCGGTGCGGAAATAGACGTCGACGTAATTCAGTCCGGCCGCGTCGATCTTGACGACAGCCTCGCCCGGCTTGGGCGTGGGCTCGGGGGCGTCCTCGTGGCGCAGGGCCTCGGGGCCTCCGGGAGTGTGTATGCGAACGGCTTTCATGGAGGGACCTCCTCGCATCGAGTCTGGCAAACGCGCGAGGGATTATATCAATGTCGGCCCGGCGTCGCCGTCGGCCGCCAGCGCGCCGCGGACGGCGTGGTACATCGCGTAGCACTCGAGGGCGAAGGGCGGAAACCCGAGGTAGCCGAGGATCGGCATCTCGAAGACCTTCACGTGGCCGAGATACGGCACCGTGTACGTCCACTTGGTCGCGGCCCAGTAGTTCCAGAACTCCCACAGGGCGCCGCAAACGGCGCCGCTGGCCAGCAGCGCGAAGAGCCGCGACGCATCTCCGCGCGCGAGATCGCCCAGCCAGGATGGGCGCCCACGGCGGGCGTTGATGGGCTCGAGGAGCAGCAAGAAGCCCAGCCAGACGAGCGGCACCAGCCACTGGGACACGACGATCAGGGGCAGCGCAACGCTCACGGCGCCGGCCACGACGGCGGCCACTAGGACCTTGCGTGATGGCGTCCACGGACGGACGCGGAATCGCGCGAACACCGTGGCGCGGAGTGCGGCGGCGGTGAGGAAGAGCGCCGGAAAGATCGTGGCGAAGGCCCAGTCGTAGCCGACCCGGCGCAGGAAGAGGTTCGGCTCGAGTCCGTGGTACCGCCACCAGAGGCCGGTTGCCTCGTCACCGCCCCGCCAGAATCGGGGCGCGTTGTACCACTCGAACAGCCACCAGCCGGCAATCGACACGAGCGCGACGAGTACGAGCTCCGCGCGCGCCGTGGTGAGGTACGAGCGACCGGTGAGACGAGCCACCAGCGCGTCCATGAACAGCACGTATCCGGTCCACACGATGGGCGTGAACCATGAAGCGACGACGCGGTTGCCGGAGAACAGCAACACCTCGGCGCTCGCGATGACGGCGACGCCGACGATGCCGTGCGCAGGAAAGCGGGGGCGACTCGCGGCGAATGGGGTATCGAGCACGCGAGTCGGCCCCGCCTTCCCCCGGCTCGTTATCGCATGCCAGCGAGATCGATCGCGAAGCGAGTGACGGGCTGGCCTTCGGAGTCGCGTACGACGAGAACGGGGCGGGATGTGCCGGTCAGGTCCTTGGTCGGAAACCAGTACACGCAGCGCGCCAGATAGCGCCCGTTGTCCTGCCGGATCGCTGTGCGCTCGTTCTGGACGAGGGCCGGCTCGATCTCCCGGTCGTCCACGAGGAGCCGCGGCGAGAAGTGACGCGCGAACTGCTCGCTCGGTCCGTGCAGGTAGACCCAGAACA
The DNA here is from genome assembly GCA_001917585.1 of Candidatus Rokubacteria bacterium 13_1_40CM_68_15. Classification (GTDB taxonomy): domain Bacteria; phylum Methylomirabilota; class Methylomirabilia; order Rokubacteriales; family CSP1-6; genus 40CM-68-15. The sequence continues at coordinate 226 of MNEG01000165.1, read as the reverse complement.
TCAAGCGGTCCTTCAACTCCGTCAGCATCTTTTCCTGGTCCTGGGGCTTGAGCGGCTCGTTCTTGAACGCCGCGTTACGGGCGGCGAGCGCCAGCCGGTGGAACGGCGTCACGACCTCCACGCTCTCTCCCGAACCCTGCACGATGCGCCACTCGCCGCCGAAGGTCTCGTTGATCACGCTGCGCTGACCGACCACGAGCGCCTGCTTCTGCTCCCGATCGCTGAG
>MNEG01000089.1 GCA_001917585.1 Candidatus Rokubacteria bacterium 13_1_40CM_68_15 | reverse complement strand
CCTCTCCGTGGCGATCCATGGCCGCCGCTACTTGCGCGCCACGTCGGTGCCGATCAGCACCTCGACACGCCGGTCGCGTTGATAGCACGCCTCGGTCTTGTCATTGCACTTGAGCCGCGAGTCGCCGAAGGCGCCCGAATGGATCCGGGAAGCCGGAACGCCGGCCTGGATCAGCGCGTCACGAATGACGCCGACACGACGCTCGCTGAGGCCCTGGTTGTAGCCGTCGGTGCCGAACGGATCCGTGTGGCCGTCGAGGCCGACCTTGACCGAAGGATTCTGCTTCGCGTAGTCCGCGATCTCGGAGACCTTGACCATCTCGTTTGTCCGGATGGTCGCGTTGTTGGAATCGAAGAGGATGTCCTTGAACGTGGTCCAGGGCACACCGGCCGGGCCCTGGATCCCCGCCGGACCGGCTGGGCCTTGCACACCGGCGACGCCTTGCTGGCCCGCGGGGCCCTGCGGCCCTGCGGGGCCCATCGGGCCCGCCGGACCGGCAACACCGCTGACGCCCTGAGCGCCGGGCGCGCCGGACGGACCGTAGAACTTCTGACTGCAACCCACGGCGAACAGCACGAGCACAGCAAAGAACAGTCCGCGTTTCATCGTCCTTACCTCCCGCTAACGGTGAACTGCCATCTGTCACCGTCGGGCGCACAGTCGCATGATTGATGCCATTCTCGGCGGAGAGACTCCGAGGATTCCTTTGACCAGCCAGTTCAATAGGATCCGAGTCGCGCTCGAGGCCCGGAAGGGCCGCAGCGAGTCTTGGCAGACCGCCGCATGCGGTGGCGTCCACGGAATGTGGCGGCGACGGCCGTTGGATCGGCGCGTGACCTCCGTCAATCGGTCTCGGATTCAACGAGCGCCTCGACGCGTCTCTCTCTGACCGCTTTCACGAACGCCTTGTGATCACGCTCGGCCTGAGCGGACGAAGCAGAAGACACCGCTCCGATCTACAGCGCCTCGATCGGGCTCGTGGCCGCGATCGTCGCATGGGCGACCTTGGCCGTGCCGGGCGTGCGAGCGGGGTCCGGCGCGGAAGCACTCGCACGGGCACTTGCGCCAGCTCGCGGCCAGGGTATTTCTCGGCGTCCGCGTCCGTCATCGCGCGGGTCGCGCACGCAGTCGATGAACCGCTCAAAGCCAATCGCGAGATCCGCGACCATTCCGGGCGTGCGCCGGTGCGCCCCAGGCGCGCCGCCAGCTACGTGGAGAAGCTCCTCAAAGGCGCCAAGATCAGATCATTCAGTGACGAGTCCGATGAAAACGCCCGCGCCACCCATTCCCAAGCCGACAGGTCTACCGCGCGGGCTCTCGCGACGATTTGACCGACGCAAGGACGATCGCATGAGCATCCGACGAGTGATCGGAGGCATCGCGCTGGCCGGGCGCGGCCGCGCGTGTCGATCAGGAGACCAGTCGCCCTTAGCCGACCAGCGCCCAGCGGGACGGCGCGTCGCGCTGCACTTCTTCTCGCACCCGTCCCTCACGCTTCAGCTTCTTCAGATGCGACTCCACCGACATGGCGGCGATGCCGTGTAACGCAGGCGCCACGTCGACGTACACGCGCTTGACGACGTCCGGGATGGCGCTCGGCCCGGCGCTCAGCACGTCGAGGATCTGACGCTCGCGCTGGTGGCGATGCTCGATGTACTCGGCGATCCGGGCCTGAGGATCGTCGATCACCGGGCCGTGGGCCGGATAGATACGGCGAACGTCGAGCGACTGCAGGCGGCGCAGCGAAGCCATGTAATCGAGCAGATCGCCGTCGTCGGACGGAATGACGGTCGTCGAGCCGCCCAGCACGACGTCGCCGGTGAAGAGCGCCTTCTCCTCGGGCAGGTAGTAGCACAGGTGATCGGAGGCGTGGCCGGGCGTGTAGATGGGCACGAGCGTTGCCCCATCGCCGTGCACGTCGTGACCATCGCGGAGGTCGTCGATCCCGTCAGGCAGCCCGGCGTCACGGTGAATCATCTTCGAGACGCGCAGGCCGCCGAAGCGCTCGCGCAGGTGCGCCACGCCGCCGATGTGATCGCGGTGGCGGTGCGTGAGCACGACACGCGAGGGCTGCCGCCATCCCCGCTCGTGTAGATAACCGTCGAGGGCGGGAACGTACTCGGGCACGCCGATGCCGGTGTCGATGAGGATGGGATCTCTGCGGCCCACGAGATACGTGTTCGTCCCCGGCCCTGTCATCATGCCGGGGTTGAGACCGAGCACGCGGCCGACGAGGTCGCTCGGTGTCGCGGTCTTCGGGAAGTCCGGATCGATCCAGGGCATCGGGTCTCAGGATACGCCGAGAAAGCGGCGCTTGACCGCCTCATCGGCTGCCAGGGCCACCGAGGAGCCTTCGTACACGATCTGGCCCTTGTTCATGACGTAGACGCGATCGGCCACGCGCAGCGCGAGCGGCACGTTCTGCTCCACAAGCAGGATCGAGAGTCCCTGCTGCTTGAGCCCGATCAACACGCGCCCGATCTCGCGGATGATGAGCGGCGCCAGTCCTTCCGACGGCTCGTCCAGGAGGAGCAATTGCGGGTTCGTCATGAGGGCACGGGCGACCGCCAGCATCTGCTGCTCGCCCCCGGACAGCGTGCCGCCACCCTGCAGCGCGCGCTCACGAAGCCGGGGAAAGAGGGCGAAGGCGCGCTCACGGGTGAATTGTAGCGAGGACCTCGAGCCCGGCTCGAGCCGAGGGTGGCCTGCTCTAGGAGCGGCGTGGCTCCGTACGCGCGCACCGTGCCCGGGCGCCGGTTTCCGCGCGCCGAGCATCAGGTTCTCGGTGACGGTGAGAGGCGCGAAGATGCGTCGACCCTGGGGCACGAGCCCGATGCCGAGGCGCGCGATCGCATAGGCTGTCCGGCCCTGGATCGGCAGGCCGTCGAAGCTGATGCGGCCGGCCCGCGGCGGCGTGAACCCGACCACCGAGCGGATCAGCGTGGTTTTCCCGGCGCCATTCCGCCCGAGCAATGCCACCGCCTCGCCCGCGGCGACCCGCAGCGACACCCCGTGGAGGATGTGACTGTCACCGTAATAGGTGTGCAGGTCCGCGATCTCGAGCATCGTCAGCGCTCGTCCTCGGTCCCCAGGTAGACCTCGTAAACACGGGGGTCGCTGCGCACGGCGTCGGGCGTCCCTTCCGTCAGCACTTCGCCGTAGTGCAGCACGGTGATCCGGTCGGCCAGGGAGAACACCACGTCCATGTCGTGCTCGATGATCAGCACGGTCACGTCGCCGGGCAGGCCGGCGAGCAGCCGGGTCATCCGCTGCGTCTCCTCGGGCGACATGCCCGCCGTCGGCTCGTCGAGCAGGAGCAGCGTGGGTGACGTGGCGAGCGCGATGCCGATCTCGAGCTGGCGCTGCTCACCATAGGACAGCGCGCCCGCGGGCGTGCCGAGGCGGCCCGTCAGGCCGACGGCCTCCGCGACCTCACGAGCCTTGGCCAGCGGGCGCGGCAACCGCGCCACCGAGCCGAACAGATTGAAGGAGCCGCGCCCGTCCGCGGCCGCGGCCAGTCTCAGGTTTTCGAGCACGTCGAGGCCGGCGAACACGTTGTTGCGCTGGAACGAGCGGGAGAGGCCCCGACGGGCGACGGCATGCGGCGGCAGTCCTCCGAGCGGTCGTCCCTCGAAGAGGATGGCGCCGGCGCTCGGCGCCAGATGCCCCGTGATCAGGTTGAAGAGCGTCGTCTTCCCCGCCCCGTTCGGGCCGATGATCGCGCGGCGCTCCCTCGGCTCGATCGCCATCGATATGCCGTTGACCGCGGTCAGCGCACCGAAGTAGCGCGTGAGATTCTGAATCTGGAGCAGTGGCGTCATGCCCTGAGACCGATGCGGCCTTTCAAGGCACCGATGACCCCGCCGGGGGCGAAGAGCACGAAGAGGATGAAGGTCAGCCCGAGGATGAGCATCCACCGCTCGGTGTAGGAGCTGACGAGGCTCTGGAGCAGGATGAAGGCCGCGGCGCCCAGCACACCTCCGAAGAGCGTACCGGTGCCGCCGATGATGACCATCAGCAGCGCCTCGCCCGAGGTCGTCCACAGGAACGCGTCGGGCGTGATGGAGCCGACGAACTGGGTGTAGAGCGAGCCGGCAACGCCGGCGATCGTCCCCGCGATGACGAGCGCGAGCAGCTTGTACCGCTGAACCGCGTAGCCCACCGCCTGCATACGCGCTTCGTTCTCCTGGATGCCCCGGAGCACGTGGCCGAAGGGCGACTGGACGATGCGCCACGACGCGAGCGCGGCGAGGGCGACGAGGACGAGCAGGTAGAGGTGAAAGCCACGGGCGTCGCCGAGATCGACGCCGGCGATCCGCGGGCGGGGCACGCCCACGATCCCGTCCTCGGCGCCGAGCCAGGCCGCCTGGAAGGTCACCGCGTAGAACATCTGCGAGAACGCCAGCGTCAGCATGATGAAATACACGCCGCTCACGCGAATCGAGAAGAACCCGATCACGAGCGCGGCGAGCGCCGCGGCGAGGGCCGGCAGCACGAGCGCGGACACGACACCAGCGTCGCGGCTCAGCGCCAGCGCGGCCACGTAGCCGCCGACGCCGAAGAAGGCGGAGTGGCCGAAGGACACCATCCCGGCATAGCCCATGATGAGATCGAGGCTCATCGCGAAGACGCCCCAGATCAGGATCTCCTGCAGCAGCTTGACCGGATACGCTCCAAGAAACGCGGGCGCCGACGCGAGCACGAGCAGGACGAAGGCGAAACCGGCGAGCTTGATCGTCATCGGAGCGGCCGGCCGAAGAGGCCCTGCGGCCGGGCGAGGACCACCAGCGCCATGACGACGTAGATCATCAACATCGACGCGCCGGGCAGCCAGGCCTTCCCGAACGTCTCGGCCTGGCCGATGATCAGGCTGCCCACCAGCGAGCCCTTGAGGCTACCCAGGCCACCGACCACGACGACGATGAGCGCCGGGATGAGGATGCCGGCGCCCATTGGGGGCGACGCCGACTGGATCGGCCCGGCGATGACGCCGGAGAGCCCGCCCAGCGCGGCGCCGAACGCGAAGACCGACGTGAACAGGAGCGGGATGTTGATGCCGAGGCCGGCGGCCATCTCGGCGTCGAAGACTCCGGCGCGGATGACCGAGCCCAGGCGCGTGCGCTCGATGAGTAGCCAGAGCAGGAGCGCGATCACCAGGCCGAAGACGATCACGAACAGCCGGTAGGAGGGCACCGTGGCGCCAAAGATCTCCACCGAGCGCGAAAAGAGATCGGGTGGCGGGATGGAACGGATCCGTCCACCCCAGATCCACTTCACGAGGTCCTCGAAGAGATAGATGAAGCCGAACGTCAGGAGCACCTGGTCGAGCGGCGCCCGCACGTAGAGGGGGCGCAGCACGATCCGCTCGATGATGGCACCGATCACGCCCACCGCGAGGGGCGCGACGACGAGGGCGAGCCAGAAGTTGCCGGTGACCGCGATCGTGGTGAGGCCGGCGTAGGCGCCGAGCATGTAGAACGAGCCGTGAGCGAGGTTGACCACGTCGAGCATGCCGAAGATCAGCGTGAGACCGACGGAGAGGAGGAAGAGCAGGACGCCGTACGACAGGCCATTCAGGGCCTGGCCGAAGAAGTCGGGCACGAACACGACGGCTACATCGAGGACCGCCCCGGCTTGGCCGGGGCGGTTCCGAGCCGCACACGGGGGGATTGGGGGGCCGTCCGAGGGCCCCCCATCTCCATCAAGCCGGCAAGGTGCAGCCGGTGCCGGGATCGGTCACGTTGGCGATCTTGTCGATCGGCACGTTGTCGAGGCCGCCCGACACTTCCTTCACCTCGCGCACGTAGATGAACGGCTGGATGACGTTGTGCGTCTTGGGATCGAAGCGGAAGCGGCCCCGCGGGCTGTCGAACTCCACCTTGGCGATGGCGTCGACCAGTCGGTCCTTGTCCCTGGTGTTACCGCTGACCGCCTTCAGCGCCCGCACGATGACCTCGGCCGTGTCGTAGCCCTGGCAGGCGAACCCGTCTGGCGTCTTGTTGTTGAACTTCGCCTTGAAATCGGTGACGAACTTCCTGTTCGTCGGACTGTCGAGCTGCGGAGTGTAGAAGTGACCCGTGATGACGCCGAGCGCCGACTTGCCCTGGGCCGGCAGCACGTCGGGCTCCGTGAGGAAGCCGGCCCCGGTGAGCTTGATCGACTGCTTCAGCCCGAAGTCGTCGTACTGCTTCACGAAGTTCACGGCGTCGGTGCCGGAGAAGAAGGCGTACACGGCCTTGGCGCCCGACTGCTTGATCTTGGTGAGATACGGCGCGTAGTCGGTCTCGCCGAGCTTCGGATAGTCCTCGCCGACGAGCTTGCCGCCAGCGGGCACGAACGTCTCCTTGAACGCGCCGAGCTGATCTTTCCCCGCTTGATAGTTCGGCGCCGTGATGAACACGTCCTTGGCGACGTTCTTGGCCACCCAGCCGCCCATCGGCTGGTTCGGCTGCCAGTTCGAGAACGACGTGCGAAAGATCCACCGCGAGCAGCGCTCGCGGCTGATGGCGTCGGCGCCGGCGTTGGACACGATCAGGATCGTCTTGCTGTTGTGGACCTTGTCGCGCATGCCCATGAGGATGCCGCTGTGCACCGGCCCGGTGAGGATGTCGACGTTGTCCCCGTCGATGAGCTTCTCCGTCTTTCGGATGCCGACGGGCGGCTTCATCTCGTCGTCTTCCTTGATCATCTCGACCTTGCGCCCGGCCACCGTCCAGTTCTCGCGCGCGAAGACGAGCTCCATGCCCTGCGTGATCGATTCGCCGAGCACCGCGTAGACGCCGGTATACGGGAGCACGAGGCCGATCTTCACCGGCGCGCCTTGAGCCATGCTGCGCAGCACCCACGGGCCGACGGTCACGCCGGCCGCGGCCGCCGAGGCGCCGGCGAGAAAGGTTCGACGGGTCAGTCCGCGCATGTCCGTTCCTCCTTTGGAGGGCTCAATCTACACCGTCTTTCGACCGGGGCAGCAGGGTTTCAGGGCTTCATCGGGCCGGCGTCTTGAGGAGGCAACTGATGTGCTCGGGAATCGGCGTGGCCCGTCGCCGCTCGTCCGCTGTGGCGGGCCGGGCCACCCAAGCGCGAACCTCGAAGCCGCGGGCGCACAGTGTGGTTCCCACCGTGATCTCGTGCTCCATGCGAAAGGTCTTTTCCTTCACCCACACGACCGTGGAGCGGATGTTCACCTCGTCGCCGTAGCGGATCGGCGCCATGAAGGTCGACCCGGACTCGATGATCGGAACACCGACGATGGCCTCACGCGGGAACATTTCGGGCCAGGGCAGCCCAAGGGACTCGAACAGCGTCTCGGTGCCGAGATCGTACCATTCGTAGAAGCGCGGATAGAAGACGATGCCGGCCGGATCGGTGTCGCCCCAGCGCGCCTTCACCGTCGTCGTGTGCGTAGGCACTGCGCGTGGTTTCATCTAACGAACCAGCTCGCGCAGGCGGAAGCGCTGGAGCTTGCCCGTCGCGGTCCGCGGCAGCTCCGGGACGACGAAGATCCGACGTGGGCGCTGGTGAACGGGCAGCTCGGCCTCGGCGATACGTCCGAGATCGCTGGCGAGATCGGCAGCCGTGGCGGGTTCCTTTGCAACGACGAAGGCGAACGGCTTGACGAGACCATGCTCGTCGGCGGCGCCCACGACGCCCGCGTCGGCCACCGCCGGATGCGCACACAGCGCGCGCTCGACGTCGGCCGGCGCCACCCACATGCCGGCCACCTTGAACCGATCGTCCTCGCGCCCGCGATGGTGATAGAAGCCATCGGCATCCCTGACGTAGACGTCGCCGGTGCGAAACCACTCCCCGACGAATGCCCGGCGCGACTGGTCCAGGCGGTTCCAGTAGAACGGACTGGTGGACGGCGCGCGCACGTAGAGCACGCCTTCGACGCCGTCGGGGACATCGCGACCGTCGGCATCCAGGACGCGCGCCTCGGCGCCCGGCACCGGCGTTCCCGAGGATCCGGGCCGGCTTCGGCCCCGCCGGTTGGACAGCACCATGAAGACCGTCTCGGTGGCCCCCATGCCGTCCAGGATCTCGACGCCGAACCGCTCGCGAAATGCCAAGCCGATCTCCGCAGGCAGCCGTTCGCCCGCCGACACCGCACACCGCACGGAGGTAAACGTATCGGCCGGCAGCCCGGCCCGGAGCAGCCGTCCATAGAACGTCGGCACCGAGAAGAGCAGCGTCGGACGGAAGCACGCGGCGATCTCGGCGACGGCGTCGGGCTCGGCCCAACCCGGGCTCAGATATGTCTGCGCGCCGACGGAGAACGGGATGAGGAGCGCGTTGCCGAGCGCGTACGCGAAGAACAGCTTCGACGTCGCGAAGACGCGATCGGTCGCGTTGGCGGCGAGCACGTCGTCGCCATAGTGGCGGCCGGCGAGAAGATCGCGATGCAGATGCACGGCGGCCTTGGCGGCGCCCGTCGTGCCCGACGTGTAGAGCCAGAACGCCATGGCGTCGAGGCCGACGGGCTCCGGCGCGAGCTCGTCCTTCGCGCCGGCGATGAGCTCGCCGAAGTCGACGATCGCCCGCAGGTGCGGTAGCTCATTTCGGTGACCGGCCAGGACGCGAACCACCGTCGCGTCGGCCACGAGCACCTTGGCTCGACTGTCGAGGAGCATCTCCGTCCATTCCGTGCCGCCCAGCCGGGTGTTGAAGGGCACGGCGACGGCGCCGATCCGGAGAGCGCCGAAGAAGGTGGCCACCCAGGCGAGACCGTCGGGAAGGAGCACGGCCACGCGCTGCTCGGGCTCCACACCGAAAGCTCTCAGCCCCTGGCCCGCCCGGTTAGCCAGCGCGAGCAGCTCGGCATACGTCGTGGTGGCGCGGGCCGTGACGACGGCGGGTGATCCGCCGTTCCCGGCCGCGAGGCGATCGTCGAGGAACGCCGTGACGGCGTTGGCGATCATGAGCGAGGGCGGGGATTGCGCCAGGGCGCGGCCTTCCAGTCGAACTCCTTCCAGAACGTGTCGATGCGATCGATGATCCCGTGAAATTTGTGAGCGCCGTCGGCATGCGCGGCCCACAGGTCC